>SFFJ01000039.1 GCA_004557855.1 Oscillospiraceae bacterium | reverse complement strand
GGTGGTTCGCCGTTCTGCGCTCCAGCGCAGCGGCGATAAAAATGCGCCGCAGGCTCTTTTTAAGCCCATCTGCGTGCAGTACGGATTTAGATTTTTCGTGACCGAAAAATCTAAATCCGTATCCAGCGCAGCAGGGCGACCGGGTCTTTAGGGCGCAGCCCTGAACCGTTTTTGCATCCTTTTGTCGGCACAAAAGGATGCCCCCGCCGGGTAGGCGTACAAACCAAGATAACTAAAAGACTTGCCCCACCGAAGGTGCCCGCAAACTTTTTCACGAACGCCCCGCCGCAGGCGATTACAGACCATCCCCTTTCGGTGACTTCCCCCCGCCGAAGGCGTCTGCAAACTTTTTCACGAACACCTCCGCCCGCAGGCGATGCCCGACCATCCCCGCGGCGGTGATAAAACCCCAACTAATCCAAGGAGGTGCTTTCATGGCACTGCGAAATATCGTTACCGAAAAGGAACCCCGCCTGCGGAAAACCAGCCGCCCGGTGGAACAATTCGATGAGCGCCTGTGGACGCTGCTGGACGACATGGCCGAAACCATGTACGCCGCCGATGGCGTCGGCATAGCCGGCGTGCAGGTGGGCGTGCTGCGCCGCGTCTTTGTGGTGGATATCGGCGAGGGCCTCACCGAATTTGTAAACCCCACCATCACCGCCCGCAGCGGCGAGCAGGACGGGCTGGAGGGCTGCCTTTCCTCCCCCGGCGAATACGGTCTGGTCGTCCGCCCGGAAAAGGTCACCGTTAAGGCGTTCGACCGCCACGGCAAGCCCTTCACCATGACCGTCGAGGGCTTTATGGCCCGCGCCGTCTGCCATGAAAATGACCACCTGGACGGCCATATTTTTAAGGATATCACCCACCATATGCTCACCGATGAGGAGCTGCGGGAACTGGACGAGGAGTGATCGCATGAGAATAGTTTTTATGGGCACGCCGGATTTTGCGGTGCCCTGCCTTGAAAAAATACTGGCGGACGGTCACGAGGTCCCGGCGGTCTTTACCCAGCCGGATAAGCCGGTAGGCCGCCACGCCACCCTCACCCCGCCGCCGGTCAAGCAGCTGGCGCTTTCGCACGGCATCCCCGTCTATCAGCCCACCAAAATGCGGGACGGCACCGTTGCCGCACAGCTGCAGGCGCTGGCGCCGGACTGTTTGGTGGTGGTCGCCTACGGGCGCATCCTGCCGCAGGCCATTTTGGATGTACCCCCCAAGGGCTGCATCAATATCCACGGCTCCCTGCTGCCCAAATACCGGGGTGCCGCCCCCATCCAGTGGAGCGTTATCAACGGCGAAGCGGTCACCGGCGTGACCAGTATGTATATGGATGCCGGTATGGATACCGGCGATATCATCGATACCATCACCACCCCCATCGGGGAAAATGAAACCGCAGGTGAGCTGTTCGAACGGCTGGCGCCGCTGGGTGCCGAGCTGCTCGGCCGCACCCTGCACGCCATCGAAAACGGCACGGCGCAGCGCACCCCGCAGGATAACAGCCGGGCCACCATGGCCCCCATGCTGGAAAAGGGCATGGGCCGGCTGGATTTCACCCGCCCCGCCCGGGAGCTGCATAACCTCGTCCGCGGCATGAACCCGTGGCCGGGCTGCACCTGCACGGCGGGCGGCAAAACGCTGAAGGTGCACGAGACCCGTCTTGCCGCCGGTCACGGCGCCCCGGGTGAATTGCTCTCCCTCTCCCCCGTCACCGTTGCCTGCGGCGAAGACGCCCTGCAGCTCATCACCGTCCAGCCGGAGGGCAAGCCCCGTATGTCCGCCCCCGACTGGCTCCGCGGCGCAAGGCTGCAAAAGGGCGACCATCTGGGCTGAATCCCTGCGGCGCCCCCACAATTTACTTTTCCTTCATAATTTCGGAACCTCCGGGACAAAATATCCCGATAGAATATACTTGAACTCCCCTGCGCCCCGGCGCAAAATCACCCCACAAGGAGGACGCCGCCATGCCGATGAACTACTACTATGGCTTCGATTACACCTGGTACCTGCTGGTGCTGCCGGCTTTTCTGCTGGCGCTCTGGGCGCAGCTCCGGGTCAAGACCACCTATGCCAAATATTCCAAGATCCGCAGCGTGCGGGGACGCACCGCCGCCGAGGTCGCCCGCCAGATCCTCAATGACCACGGGCTTACCTATGTCCGGGTCGATCAGATCGCGGGCGAATTGACCGACAACTACGACCCCCGCACCAATGTCGTCCATCTTTCGCAGGGGGTCTACAACAGCACCTCCATCGCCGCCATCGGGGTCGCCGCGCACGAGTGCGGCCACGCCGTCCAGCACGCCGAGGAATACGGTCCCCTGCGGCTGCGCAGCGCCATCATCCCCGTCACCAATATCGGCTCGTCGCTCTCCATCCCCATCTTTTTTGTGGGATTACTGCTGAATTTTACCCTGCTGATGAGCATCGGCATCCTGCTGTTCGGGCTGGTGACGCTGTTCCAGCTCATCACCCTTCCGGTAGAATTCAATGCCAGCCGGCGGGCGCTTGCCACCATCGAGGAACGCGGGCTGCTTACCGATGACGAGGCACGGGGCGCCCGGCGTGTGCTCTCTGCGGCGGCGCTCACCTATGTAGCGGCGCTGGCCTCCAGTCTGGCGCAGCTTTTACGGCTGGTCATCATCAGCCGGGGAAGGAACCGGGATTAAGCCATGGCCGATGCAAGAATGACCGCCCTGCGGGGCCTCTCGGAGGTGTTCGGGCAGGGCGGCTACTCCAACCTGGTGCTGGAGCGCCTGATGCGCAATAACGAGCTCTCCGGGCAGGAGCGCGCCTTCTGCACCGCGCTGTTTTACGGCGTGGTGGAACGACGCATCACGCTGGACTGGGTACTGGGACGCTATTCCCGCCAGCCGGTGGAAAAGCTCTCCCCCGCCGTGCGGGATATCCTGCGGATGGCGGTATATCAGCTTTTGTATATGCCCTCCGTCCCGGAAAGCGCCGCCGTCAATGAGGCGGTAAAGGAGACCCGCCAAATGAAGGTCGCCTCCGCCGCCGGGTATGTCAACGGGGTGCTGCGCTCCTTCCTGCGGGACGGCAAAAAGCTCGCCCTCCCCCGGGACCCCCTCGCCGCCCTTTCGGTACAATATTCGGTGCCGCAGGCGCTCATCTCTCTTTGGCAGCGCAGCTACGGGGCAGCCGCCGCCACCGCTATATTGGAGGGCTGCGCCACCCCCGCCCCGCTGTTTCTCCGGGTCAATCCCCTGAAAACCACCGCCGATGCCCTCATCACACAGCTGGCACAGCAAAGCATCCCCGCCGAAAAAACCCCGGTGGAAAATGCCCTGCGGCTTACCGGCGCCGGGGATGTCACCCGCCTTGCCGCCTTCCGGGAGGGGCTGTTCCATGTGCAGGACCTCTCCAGCCAGCAGTGCGCCGCCGCATTGGCGGTCCGCCCCGGTCACCGTGTGCTGGATGTCTGCTCTGCGCCCGGCGGAAAATCCTTCACGCTGGCCGAAATGATGCAGAACACCGGCTCGCTGCTCGCCATGGACCTCTACCCCAACCGCCTCAAGCTGGTGGAGGACGGTGCCGCCCGTCTGGGGCTCACCTGCCTGCAAATAAGGCCCGGCGACGCCCGAATTTTCGATAAATCCCTCGGAACATTTGACCGCATCCTGTGTGATGTGGTATGCTCCGGGTATGGGGTCATCCGCCGCAAGCCGGAGATCCGCTACAAGGACCCCGCCGAATGTGACGCCCTGCCCCAAACGCAGCTTGCCATCCTCGCCGCCTCCGCCCGGTATCTCACCCCCGGTGGGCGGCTGGTATACAGCACCTGCACCCTCAACCCCGCCGAAAACGAAGGGGTGGTGCAGCAGTTCCTGCGGGAGACCCCCGGCTATGCCCTCTGCGGCCAACCGGTGACCACCCTCCCCCGCCAAACCGCCGGCGACGGCTTCTTCTATGCCGTTCTGGAAAGAACCGAGTAACCCCACCCGGCAAGACCGGCGGCGGGGCACTCCTCGGCCAATCGCAGTCCCGCGCCCCATCCCCCGCGAAGCCGCTTTATCATAGTTTCTTCTCGCCTATCGGCGGGGCAAGTCTTTTAGTTATCCTAATCTGTACGCCTGCCGGCGGGGCGTTCCTTTTACTCGTGTAAAAGGAACCAAAACACGCTTGGGGCTCTGCCCCAAGACCCCTGTCGCTGGCTGTGCTGGATACGGATTGATTTGCGGCGAGAGCCGAAAATCAATCCGTACTGCGCACAGAATCGCTCCCAAGGTAGCCTGCGGCAGCATCTGCCCTTTCCCCCCACCCCCTTTCCCGATGGCGGGAAAGGGGCCCGGATGGGATGGCAAGTGGGAACCGAGAGAGATGCTCTCGGGGTGTTAGGGCCTGCAAAAACCGCAAGCCACCGACCTTAAAGTATTTGTTTCCCAGCCCCATAGTCCCCCTCCTTTGAGGAGGGGACAGGGGTGGTGGTTCGCCGTTCTGCGCTCCAGCGCAGCGGCGATAAAAATGCGCCGCAGGCTCTTTTT
>SFFJ01000028.1 GCA_004557855.1 Oscillospiraceae bacterium | reverse complement strand
CGCATACCGCCTTTTCTTGTTATCCAGCCCTCCGGCTGTATCGGTTGAGCAAAAGTCAGCGTGGGATTGATGTGGTATCTTTATCTAAGTGAACCCCCGTTCTCCCATTTCGAGACCGCCTGCCGGCTCACCCCGATTGCCTCTGCTACAAATTCCTGTGTCATCTTGCATTCTTCCCGGTGCTGCTTCAAAACCTCACCCAGAGATTTCTTAATGACCGCTTTTTCTTCCCTCACGTCCTTTGATTTAATATACCGCACCAGTGCTTTGATGAGGAGAACACACAAAACAAAAAATGCGATGATCACCGCAAGACCAATGAGAAGCACAAAAGCAAATGTCATTTCTCCAAAAAACTTCAAGCCATAACCTCCTAACGGCTCCATGATAACGGTTTTTTAGGGTTTCCACCACCAACTATCACGATACTATCGGTTGCGTTTCGGTTGCAAATGAATAATCCCGCCGTATCCGGCGCAAAAAGATGTCAAATCACTTTCAGTATATCACGGCATCCGCCAAAAAGACAGTAACATCCCGGCCGCCCCCTCCGCAAAATGCCCTGTGTTCCCCAAATCCAAAATAAAAAGGACGCCCCGCCCATTCTTGCAGCCCCGCCCCCTCGCAAGGAAGGGAAAGTGTGAAAGGGGAACGTTTGCGGGTTCCCCTTTCGCGTAAAATCAGGGCTGCTTTCCCTCCGTAAAATGCCCTGCGTTCCCCAAATCCAAAATAAAAAGGACGCCGCTCGGCGTCCTTTTTATTTTGGAGCGGGTTACGAGGCTCGAACTCGCTACCTCCACCTTGGCAAGGTGGCGCTCTACCAGATGAGCTAAACCCGCAAATGGTGGCTCCGACTGGAATCGAACCAGTGACACGTGGATTTTCAGTCCACTGCTCTACCAACTGAGCTACAGAGCCAAAAGCTGGCGACCCGGATGGGGCTCGAACCCACGACCTCTAGCGTGACAGGCTAGCGTTCTAACCAGCTGAACTACCGGGCCATTGGTGGGAACAACAGGGCTCGAACCTGTGACCCCCTGCTTGTAAGGCAGGTGCTCTCCCAGCTGAGCTATGCTCCCACATCGGCTTGTCCTCCGGCGGATGTTTCCGCAGGCGACAAAACAAATTATACTATATCTGCGTATGCTTGTCAACCATTTTACTTCATTTTTTCATATTTTTTTCGCCGGGATTTTTCCAAATCCGTTCAGGGGTCAATTCCCCAAATACGCAACCGGTCGTAGGGTCTCCACCAGGCTCTCCCCTATCCCTTGGATTTTGCAGAATTCCTCCCAATCGGCAAAGGGGCCGTGCTCGGCCCGGTACTGCAGGATACGTTCGGAGAGAACCTCCCCGATCCCCGGCAGCGCCATCAGTGTCTCCTTATCGGCGGTGTTAATGTCGGTGGAGCTCAATTTCAAAAACTCATCCAAATCCGCGGGGACCGCTTCGGGCGCATCGGGAAACGGTGTCTCGACATAGGGACCCTCCTGTGCCGGGAGAAGCAGCAGCCCCGCACACAGCAGCAAAGCCGCCACGAGCAGCACCCGATCCAACCGCCGCAGCGGCAAACGGAACCTGCTTTTCGCCATTCCATCCCCTCCCCGTTTCGGCAAAATGCCGCCCGATCCCGCATTTGCAGCACCGGGCGGCCTGTAAATCGCTCTTACTTCAGCATTTTCTTGGCACGCGCCGCAATGTTCTCGGCGGTAAAGCCGTATTCCTCCAGCAGCTTGGCGCCGGGGCCGGAATGACCGTACTGGTCATTGACGCCCAAACGGCTGACCTTGCAGGGCGCTTCCTCGGCGATGGCCTCCATCACCGCAGCACCCAGGCCGCCGATCACCGAATGCTCCTCGCAGGTGAGGATGCGCCCGGTCTCACGGCTCGCCTTCAGCATCAGTTCCTTATCAATGGGCTTGATGGTATGGATATTGATGATACGGGCGTCGATGCCCTCGGCCGCCAGCAGCTCGCCGGCCTTGATGGCCTCACCCACCAGAATACCGGTCGCCACGATAGTCACATCCTTGCCGTCCCGCAGGGTGATGCCCTTGCCCATCTCAAACTTGTAGGTGGCGGCGTCATTAAAAACAGGCGCAGCCAGCCGCCCGAAGCGCAGATACACCGGCCCAACATATTCGGCGGCAGCCTTTACGGCGGCCTTGGCCTCTACGTCATCGGCGGGGTTGATAACCACCATCCCGGGGATGGTACGCATCAGGGCAATATCCTCGTTGCACTGATGGGTCGCGCCGTCCTCACCCACCGAAATACCGGCATGGGTCGCGCCGATCTTCACATTGAGGTGGGGATAACCGATGCTGTTGCGGATCTGTTCATAGGCGCGTCCGGCGGCAAACATGGCAAAGGTACTGGCAAAGGGCACATAGCCGCAGGTGGAAACACCCGCCGCCGCTACCATCATATTGCCCTCGGCAATGCCGCAGTCAAAGAACCGTTCGGGGAACGCCTTTTTAAAGACACCGGTCTTGGTGGCACCGGCCAGGTCCGCATCAAATACTACGATATTGGGGTTTTCCCGCCCCAGCTCCACCAGTGCCTCGCCGTAGCTGTCACGGGTCGCTTTTTTCATTACGTCTGCCATATTACCGCACCTCCAGCTCTTTCATGCCCTGCTCGTACTCGGCGTCATTGGGGGCCTTGCCGTGCCAGCCCGCCTGGTCCTCCATAAAGCTCACACCCTTGCCCTTTATCGTCTTGGCAATCACGGCGGAAGGCTTTCCGGTCACCTGCATCACCTTTTGGAAGGTCTCCTCCATGGCGTTAAAGTCATGACCGTCGCAGCAGAATACCTCAAAGCCGAATGCACGGAATTTCTCATCGATGGGATAGGGAGAGGAAACCTCGCCGATCCGCCCGTCGATCTGCAAATCGTTATTATCGATGATAAAGCACAGGTTATCCAGCTTGTAGTGGTCGGCAAACATTGCCGCCTCCCATACCTGTCCTTCTTCTATCTCGCCGTCGCCCAGAATGGTATAGACCCGGTAGTCCTTATTGCCGAGCTTCCCGGCCAGCGCCATACCACAGGCAGCGGAAACACCCTGTCCCAGCGAACCGGCGGAAAAATCGATGCCGGGGGCTTTATTCATATCGGGGTGCCCCTGCAAACGGGAACCGATCGCGCGGAAGGTGGTCAGCTCCTCCTTGGGGAAAAATCCCTTTTCGGCCAGCATGGCATATAGCGCCGGGCAGGTGTGGCCCTTGCTCAATACCAGTCTGTCACGATCCTCCCAGCGGGGATTTTCGGGGTCAACCCGCAGCACCTCGCTATACAGATAGGTGATAATATCCGCTACCGAGAGCGAGCCGCCCGGATGCCCCGAATTGGCTGCATGAACCTCGGTCAGAATCCCGCGGCGCACCTCGGCGGCGGTCGCTTTCAGCTGTTCCAGTTTTTCCTGTGTCATAGCTACCTCCGATTACACGATTTACTCTTTGCTTATTCTCATCAGCAGCGCCGTAAAATATTCCGGCAGCGCCGACTCAAATTCCATATATTCGCCCGTTTTCGGGTGGATAAACCCGATTTTCCTGGCGTGCAGGCATTGTCCCCGCACCCCGCAGTCCGGCCGGCCGGGGGCGTATACCGGGTCGCCCACCACAGGGTGGCCCATATAGGCGGTATGCACCCTGATTTGATGAGTCCGTCCGGTTTCCAGCCTGCACCGGATATGAGAAAACCCCGGATATTCCGCCAGCACCTCGATATGGGTCACGGCATGGCGGCTGTTCTCCTCGGTGACACACATCCTTTTACGGTCGGTTTTGTGGCGGCCGATGGGCGCATCCACGGTGAAGCTCTGCTCCTTAAAGTGCCCGTAAACGACCGCTTCATACTCCCGCGTAAAGCTGTGCGCCTTTATCTGCTCGGCAAGATGCCGGTGGGCGGCGTCGTTTTTTGCCACGATCAAAAGCCCGCTAGTGTCCTTATCGATGCGATGCACAATCCCGGGGCGTATCTCCCCGTTGATGCCGGAAAGGCTGTCCCCGCAATGATACAGCAGGGCATTCACCAGCGTACCGGTGTAGTTCCCCGCCGCAGGATGCACCACCATCCCCTTGGACTTATTCACCACCAGCAGGTCGTCGTCCTCATAGACGATCTCCAGCGGGATATTTTCGGCCTGTGTGCCGGTGGGCACGGGGTCGGGCAGCGTGATAACGATCCGGTCGCCCTCGTTCAGGGTGCTCTTTTTCCCCGCCGCAGCGCCGTTTTGGGTAATGCTCCCCTTTTCCGCCAGCGTCTGTATCTGGCTGCGGGATAATTCCGGCGCCAGCAGCGCCAGCCCCTTATCCAGTCGGCACCCGGCCACCTCGGCGGTGACGGTCAGCTCAAGCCGTTCCACGCTTTTTCTCCTTTTTGCCCTCGATAAACAAAATATAGATGAGCAGCAGCGCCACCCCTACGGTAATGGCAATATCCGCCACATTAAAGGTCGGGAAGCGATCCCAAAACGCAAAGCGGATAAAATCCACCACATAGCCCTGCGCCATGCGGTCGATCAAATTACCGATACCGCCGGAAACCACCAGAATAAGCGAGAAAAACGCCATATTGGCGATGGTTTTATGCTTCACCGCCAGATAAACGATGATCGCCAGCAGCATCACCGCCGTTGCGGCAATCAGCAGCGTCTGCTTGCCGGAGAGCATCCCCCATGCAGCGCCGTCGTTGCCGTTCGGCAGAAAATCAAAGTCAAAAAGTCCGGGCAGCACCGGGACCGTCCCGACGCCATCCAAATGGGTGATGGCCCACTGCTTGCTCCACTGGTCAAGCCCCAGCAGCAAAAAGCCGATCACCACCGAAATGATTTGAAACATACTTTTACCCTCAAAAGTCTGCGACCCGTTGCCCACAGGCCGCAGACTGCTTTAGTTTTTATTAAAAGTCGTCATCCTCATCGTCCATCAGGTTAAAATCGTTGCCGAATTTAAGCCCTGCAAACTTGCTGCGGCGCTCGGATTCGGGCTGCTCCCCAATGTCAAAATTCAGGATCTGCTGTTTTTTCTTCTCAAACTCGGCAAAGATATCCTCGCCCAGCACGGGGAAGTCGGTCGTTTCCTCCGCAGGCTTCTCCTCTGCGGCAGGCTCCCCGGCGGGTTCTTCCTCATGCTCGGCCTCCGCTTCGGCGGCTGCCTCCTCGGGGGCGGTGGCTTCGGTCACTTCCGCCGTCTCCGTCTCCTCGGTCACTTCCTCGGCAGCAGGCATCTTTGCCGGCTCCTCGGCGGTCTCCTCCGCCGGGGCGCTCTCGGCCACGGGGATTTTTGTCACCAACTCGATATGCTCCCGGTACAGCTCGATCAGCTTCGCCTTAAAGTCCGCTGCGGCAGTCTGCACCCGGATCAGCTCGTCCTTTTCGTCCTCGACCTTTTTGCGGGCCTCCTCCACAATATGGGCAGCCTTCACCGAGGCCTCCCGCATGGTGATCTCGGCCTTGTTATTGGCATTCTTGATGATACTGTCCCCCATCTTCTGGGCGCCCAGCAGTGCTTCCCGCAGACTGTCCTCGTCCTCACGGTACTTCTGCAGGCTTTCGGCCAGTACCCCTATCTTATCCTCCAGAACCTCGTTCTGCTCCTTCAGGTCCCGGATGGTATCCAACACCTTCTCGATGTAAGCGTCCACTTCCTCGGCCTTATAGCCGGAAAGTCCCTTGCTGAACTGCGGATGAGCCAAATTCTCGGTCATTTTCTGTTCCTCCCCACGGCATTATGGTATGTGTTGCTTTGCTTACAGGTAAAGTCCGCTGTTTTCCAGCTCGTCCAGCAGGCTGTCGCCCATCACACCCACGTTATACGGGGTGATGATATAGGTGGAATTTGCCACCTTCTTGATCTGTCCGCCGTTGGCATAGGCCACGCCGCTGAGGAAATCCACCAGGCGGCGGGCGATTTCCCGGTTGGTCGATTCCAGATTGAGCACAACGGTCCGCTTGGCCAGCAGGTGGTCGGCGATGCCGGAGGCATCCTCAAACTTTTCGGGCTTTACCAGCACCACCTGCAGCTGCGTCGTGGTGTTGATATTGACCACCTTGTTGTCCCGGCGGGGCGCCGTGGTATTCTCGGCAGGCTCGGTTTTGCCGCCGCGGTACTCCGGCTGAACGGCAAAGCTCCCGAACGGATCATCGTCGGTTTCTTCGGGCTGCTGCCCGTTTTCTTCAAAATCGTCCTCGAAGTCCTCTTCGCCGATCCCCATAAAGTCCTTGAACTTATTGATGAAACTCATAACGGCCTCCTTACGAGAATATTTGATATACAAATTTATTATCCCATTATTTGTGGTTCCTGTCAATGCGTTGCCACAATAAATTGTGTCCCGGGTGAAATTTCCCTTACAGGTCATCCAGCGGCATCCCGTCGTACAGCTCCGCCTTGCTCTCTACCAGCTTATCAAAGATATTCAGCGCGGCTTCTCCGGTGTAATTAAGCCGGGAAAGGTAGTAGGTATCGCCCTCGTAGATAATATCCACCGTCTTGAATTTAACGTTGTAGCCATTATCCACATAAACGCCCTTTACCCCGTTTACGATCCGCAAACAGTCCTTGGGGAACCGCACCCCGGTGTAGCTTTCGGAGGAAAGCCGCACCGTTTCCCTGCGGCCGGATACCGTTTCCTCGGTCACGGTATCACCCTTGATGATAAGCATCATCACCGTACCGTCGTCGGAAAGCTCCGCACGGGTGACCCTGCCCTGCACCGTCCCGCCGCCGGGAAAGCCCAGGTTGACAGAACCGCCCTCGGGATAGTTTTTATGCTCGCTGCTGGGGATGGTCAGCGCAAAGTACCATTCCGGCCCGGAAACCACCTTGCCCAGACCCTCCTGCGGGGTCTCCCCCGCCGTCAGCATCGCCTGTAAATCGCTGCAGGTCAGCATCTGCAGCCGGGCGGGGGTACAGGTTCCCTCGCAGCCGTCCACCACACTGCTGAAGTACCCCTCCAGCGTGCTGTAAACCGCCTCCCCGGCGCCCGTGCCGGACATCTGCGCCTCCAGCTCGGCAATGCGGGCCTCCAGCTCGGCCGTCCTGCCGGTTATCCCGCTGCCCATGTTGATCTCCTCCTGCAGGCGGAGGGTCAGTGCGTCCAGCTTGTCATACTGCTCCAGCGCCACCGCCTCGGCCACCCTTTGCAGGTCTATATCGGTATTACGGGTCAAATCCGCCACCGTGGGGGTATTGCTGCTTTGGAGCTGGGAAAGCACCCGCCGCAGCACCGTCAGCTCCTTTTCGGCCTCGGCACGCCGCTCGGCAAGGTCGGCGCTCAACGCATCGCCATACCGATAGGCCAGCACGCTGCCCACACGCACCTTTTCCCCGTCCCGGACTGCATACCGCAGGTTGCTGCCCTCCGGCTGGTTCAGGCTTGTTTCCTCCCGGAAAAACACCCCGTGCGCCATCGTCGTGTGGTAGACGGTATATCGGTAGGCGTTTTCGGTGGTATAGCCGCTGGCAAAATGCCGGTAGGCGTGATAACCGGCAAACACCAGCAAAAAAGCCGCCATGATAAAGGTCAGCAATCTGCCCATTCCGCTTTTCACGCCGTTCCCTCCTTTTCCAGCAGCTTCATCGCCCGGTCAAGAGGCGTTTCCCCTTCCTTCTGGGCGTCCGGTTCTATCCAATGAAATCGTTTATCCGCCCCGAACCACGTCAACTGTCGTTTGGCATAGCGCCGGGTGCTTTGCTTCAGCTTCTCCAGCGCTGCATCCAGCGTTTCGGCACCGTCCAGCCAGCCGTACAGCTCCTTGCAGCCGATGGCCTGCGCCGCAGTTGCGGTAAGACCGTTTTCCCGGGCCTCCCTTACCTCCTCGGCAAGACCGGCCTCCGCCATTTGGTCCACCCGCCGGTTGATGCGCTCATACAGCGTTTCTCTGTCCCGGTACCGCAGCCCGAATTGAATGACCCGGTAGGGGCAGGGCTCCCGCAGGCTTTCCGCCTCATGCTCCCGGATGGACCTGCCGCTGACCTCCATCACCTCGATGGCCCGTATCACCCGCCCCACATTGTTGGGGTGGATGCGCTGCGCCGTTTCGGGGTCGATCGCCCGCAGCCGCTGCCACAGGGCCTCGTTCCCCTCCCGTTCGGCCAGCTGCCGCAGGCTTTCCCGCAGCGCCTCGTTGCCGGGGATATCCTCACCGTACTGCACATTGTCAACGATGGCCTTGATATAAAGCCCCGTCCCGCCGCACAGCACCGGCACCTTTCCCCGCCGCAGAATGTCATCAATCGTTTTTCTGGCCAGGTCGGCATAATCCGCCACCGAAAAGCTCCTGTCGATGGGCAAAAAACCGATGAGATGGTGCGGGACTGCCGCCAGCTCCTCCGGGGTGGGCTTTGCCGTAGCAATATCCATCCCCCGGTAAATCTGCATACTGTCGGCGGAAACGATCTCTCCCCCCACCGCCTTGGCTAGCTCTATGGCCAGCGCCGTTTTCCCGGAGGCCGTCGGCCCCGCCACCACCAGCAGCGTATTCGGTTGCAGCCGCACGGCTCTCCCTCCTTCCGGGTAAATTTTACACGATCCGGCCGAACATCCTCTCCAGCTCCCGCCGGGTGATGACCACCGCCACCGGCCGCCCGTGGGGGCAGTTGCGCACGGTGGGGTCCTCCTTCAACAGCCGTAAAAGCTCCTGCTGCTCCTGCTCCATCGAGGGAATATTCCCCTTGATGGCCGCCTTGCACGCCACCGAATGGTACAATTCATCGTAGATGGCTTCTTCATCCATGCCGCCCCGCTGCAAAAGCCGCTCGCACAGCTCGCACAGCAGGTCCTCGGCGGGCACGTCCTCCAAAACGGCAGGGACCTCCCGCACCCGCAGGCACCCCTCGCCGAAGTCCTCCACCGCAAAGCCCGCCCGTTCAAAGCAGTCCGGGTTCTGCATTGCGGCGTCATATTGTTCCCGTGCCAGCTCTACTGTCAGCGGCACCAGCAGCATCTGGCGTTCCACCCTGCCGCTTTGGTGCTGCCGCTTCAGGCGGTTAAACAGTATCCTCTCGTGGGCGGCGTGCTTATCGATGAGCAACAGTTCATTCCCGTGTTCGGCCAGCAGGTAGGTCGCAAAAACCTCCCCGATAAGCCGGTATTCCGGCTCGGTGGTTTCTTCCTCCCCCGCCACGGTGGGCGCTTCTTCGATCGGTTCAGGCTCGTGTTCATCCGGCACGGCCGGTTCCGCAGCCGCAGCTTCCCGCCCCGGCTCCTGCGGGGCAAGCTCCGGTTTCTCCGCCGCAGCAGGCAGGGCTTCCGCTATATCATCAATTACCTTTTCGGCAGTCATGTTTTCCGTCTTTATCGGGGCCTCCTGCTTCGGCTCCCATTTTCTCGGCTCCGCCGGGGGCTGCTCTCCCATGCCGTAGCTTGTCCCCTTGGGCGGCAGGCTGCTGCCATACCGGCTGCTGCCCCCGCTGGAAAGCATCGAAACCCCGCCGTAGGTTTTTTTCTCCGGCAGGCTTTCGGCCATTTGGCGGTATTGCTCCGCCGTCATGCGGGTCTGGGTGCCCTCCGCCGGGCGGTGGTACAGTTCAAACTCGCTAAAGCGTTTCCCGCCGACATCCCGCACCGCAACGGATCGGTTCATCCGGCTCAATGCTCCGCGGCAGGCATTCACCACCGCGTCAAACACCGAACGCTCATCGCTTAATTTGACCTCCAGCTTGGCCGGGTGGACGTTCACATCCACCTGCGCAGGGTCTATGGTCAGCTCAATAATACACCCCGGGAATTTCCCCACCATGATGTGATTGCGATAGCTTTCCTCCACCGCCGCCATCATGGTAACGCTTTTCACATAGCGCCGGTTGATGAAAAAATGCTCCATACTGCGGGATGGCCGGCAGCATTCCGGGCGTGCCAGATAGCCGCTGACCCGAATTGGCCCGCTTTCACATTCCACCGGGATAAGCCCCCGGCCGAATTCGTTGCCGTACACTGCAAAAATCGTCGCCAGCAGGTCACCGCTGCCGGGGGTGGCCAGCTTTGTTTCCCGGTCCCGGATAAGCTTAAAGGCGATTTCCGGGTGGGAAAGCGCCAGCCGGTCGATGAGGGTGGCGACCGCCGTCCCCTCGGTGCTGTCCTTTTTGAGGAACTTCATTCGGGCGGGCACATTGTAGAAAAGATTTTTCACGGTGACGGTCGTCCCTACCGGGCAGCCCGCCTCGGCCAGCTCGCCGGCGCATTCCCCGGCCAGCGTGTACCTCGTCCCGATCTCCTCGGCAGCCGCGCGGGTCAGTATTTCACATTCACTCACGGCGCAGATGGAGGCCAACGCCTCCCCGCGGAAGCCCAGCGTCCCGATGCGATCCAGGTCCTCCGGGCGCAGCACCTTGCTGGTGGCGTGCCGCAGAAATGCCTTCGGCACATCCTCCCGTTCGATCCCGCAGCCGTTATCGGTCACACGAATGAGCCGTACCCCGCCGTGCTGTATTTCCACCGTAATGGCGGTCGCCCCGGCATCGATGGAATTCTCCACCAGCTCCTTCACCACCGAAGCAGGGCGTTCTATCACCTCGCCCGCTGCGATCAGCTCCGCCGTTTCCCGATCCAGTATGTTGATTTTCGGCACCGGCTCACCTCCTTTTTGCCTTGTTTTTTATGCTTCGCTCTTACCCCGGGACAGTACGCCCGCGGCGCCGCTGTCCCTCGGGCCGCCCTCCGCTTCGCTCCGGCCGGCCCTCGCCCGCTTTGCCGCGGGCTCCCCTTACAGCAGCTTTTTCAGCTCATAGATGAGGTTCAGCGCCTCGATGGGGGTCAGGGTATTGGGGTCTGCCTGCCGCAGCCGCTTTTTGATGGTCTCCGCCTTTTCATCGATGAAGTAAAGCTGCTCGCTTTCCTCCCGGGGCTTGGCATGGGTCTTTACCCTCGCCTCGCTCACCGCCTGCCCCTCCTCCAGAGAGGACAGCACCTCGTAGGCTCTGTCGATGACCCACCGGGGAATGCCCGCCAGCTTGGAAACCTCGATGCCGTAGCTTTCATCCACCCCGCCGGGAATGATGCGCCGCAGGAAAACAATATCCTCGCCGCGCTTTTTCACCGCCACATTGTAGTTCTTTACGCAGGGGATCAGCTCCTCCAGCTCGGTCAGCTCGTGGTAGTGGGTGGCAAACAACGTCTTGGCGCCCAGCTTTTTGCGGTCGGCAATATATTCTATCACGGCACGGGCAATGCTCATGCCGTCATAGGTCGAAGTCCCCCGCCCGATCTCATCCAGGATCAGCAGGCTCTTTTCGGTGGCCTCCCGCAGGATGCCCGCCACCTCGCTCATCTCCACCATAAAGGTGGATTGTCCGGTGGTCAGGTCGTCGCTGGCGCCCACACGGGTATAAATGCCGTCCACAATGCCGATTTTGGCGCTTGCCGCCGGAACAAACGACCCGATCTGCGCCATCAGAACGATCAGTGCCACCTGCCGCATATAGGTGGATTTACCCGCCATATTGGGGCCGGTCAGCACCGCTATCTGGTTTTCCCGGTTATTGAGCCTGGTATCGTTCGGTACAAAGGGTGCCCCGTCTAGAAGCTGCTCCACCACCGGGTGCCTCCCCTCGCTGATGACGATCTCATCCGAGAGATCGACGGTGGGGCAGCAGTAATTGTTATTGAGCGCCACCGTAGCCAGGCTGCACAGCATATCCAGCGCCGCCACCGCAGCCGCCGTCTGCTGGATGCGGGGAAGCTCCGCCGCCACCGCCGTTCTTACCTGCTCGTACAGCTCGGCCGCCCGGTCGATGGCCTCCTGCTGGGCACGCAGCACACGCTCCTCCAGCTCCTTTATCTCCTCGGTGATGTACCGTTCGGCATTGGTCAGCGTCTGCTTGCGGATATAATGCGCCGGCACCTGATCCCGGAAGGAATTGGAGATCTCGATATAATAGCCGAACACCCGGTTGTACCCGATGCGCAGCGTCCGAATGCCGGTGGCATCCTTTTCCCGTTCCTCTATCTCCGCCAGAATGCCCCGGATATCCTTGGAAAGATGCCGGGCCTCATCCAGCTGCTTATCATATCCCGTCCGGATGACGCCGCCCTCCTTGAGGGGGGTGCTGTCATCGGGGTCGATCGCGGCACCGATGAGCCGGGCCACATCCTCCAGCGGGTCGATGTTCTGCTCGATCTCCCGCAGCAGGGCGCACTGTACCCCGCCTAAAAGCTCCTTAACGGCAGGCAGCCGCATGGCGGTCTGTCCCAGCGCTATCATATCCTTGACGGGGGGATTGCCGTACACCACACGGGTCATCAGCCGTTCCAAATCGTACACACCGTCCAGCTCCGCCGCCAGTTCGCTGATGAGAATACTGTTTCTGGTCAGCTCGGTAACGGCGTGCAGCCGCCGGTTAATGGCATTCACCGATAGCAGCGGCTGCTCGATGGAGGAGCGCAGCAGCCGCCGCCCCATCGAGGTCTTGGTCTTATCCAGCACCCAGAAAAGCGTTCCCCGCTTTTCCCGGTTCCGCATCGTTTCGGTCAGCTCCAGATTACGGCGTGCCGCCACATCCAGCCGCATGAATTCCTGCGGCAGATAGGTCGTGACCTCCAGCAGACGTTCCAGCCCGGTAAACTGCGTCACCTTGAGGTAGGCCAGCAGCCCGCCCAGTGCCTGTACCGCCAGCGGGCTTTCTGCCAGCCGGTTTACGGTGTCCTCGCCGAACTGTTCACTCACCAGCCGGGCCGCATTTTCGGGGGAATAGGCAGCCCTATCCCCTGCCTGCGCCGCACAGCACAGCCGGTCCTTCAAAAAGCCGACCACGCCCCGCAGCTGCGGCAGCTCCTCGGCATAGATGACCTCGTGGGGGCTGTATTTGCCCAGCTCATTGATGACCGCCATTTCCCCGGAGACCTCGGTCACCAGCACGCTGCCGGTGGAAATATCGGCAAAGGCCAGACCGCAGCGCTCCCCGGAGGGGCACAGGCTGCAAATGTAGTTATTGCAGCCCTCCTCCAGCATATTGGCTTCCATCAGGGTGCCGGGGGTCACCACCCGCACAATATCCCGCTTGACCATCCCCTTGGCCAGCGCCGGGTTTTCCATCTGCTCGCAAATGGCCACCTTGTAGCCCTTTTTCACCAGCCGCGCAATATAGTTTTCCACGCTGTGATAGGGCACCCCGCACATGGGCGCACGGTCGGGAAGGCCGCAGTCCCGCCCGGTCAGCGTCAATTCCAGCTCCCGGGAGGCGGTCACGGCATCATCAAAGAACATCTCGTAGAAATCTCCGAGACGGAACATGAGGATCTGGTCCCGATGCTCATCCTTCATGGAAAGATACTGCTGCATCATGGGGGATAATTTACTGCGGTCCTGCGGTATCAGCGACATTTCGGCACCCTCTTTTTTGTCAATCTTTCATTCCGGCAGGCAGCCTTAATGGCAGCCGCCGCAGGAGGAGCAATCTCCGCCGCAGGCCTGCTCCTCGATCTCGTAGGGGTTCTCGCCCGCAGCGCTGCCCTCGATGATCTGCATGATAAACCGTACCACACCGTCCAGCTCATCCTTGGTGGTGGAATAGGCAATCATCAGCGGGTCGCTGACGATCTCCTCGTAAAGTCTTTTCACCTCGGCGTTCAGCTCCGCTATTTTTTCGTTGTCCTTTTCCTCGGCGATGATGGCCCGGTTGAGATCCAGCTTTTTGAGGTTGAACTGCCCCAGCTTATCCTGCAAAATCTCGCTCTTATCGGCAGCGGTCTTGGCCACGATAAATGCGGTAAATTCATCGGTATCCTGGATGCCGATGCCCAGCTCTCTTGCTTTCTCGATCAGTTCGGTGTAAGTCATGGTATATCCTCCGTTTGGTTTATTGTATTTTTAGAATTAACTTGATTTTGCGCCTTTTTCTCCGGCGGCACGCCTCCGCTCCGCCTCGGGCAGACCCTCCGTTTCCCTCCGGGCTGCCCTCATCCGCTGCGCCGCGCCGCCTGCCCCGCTTAAACCGGTTCTCCCCGCAGGGCCCAGTTCATCGCAGCGGTGATGCGTACCTCCATAAACTCCCCGATCCTTTCGGGCGGAGCCGCCACCTCCACGATGGTATTATCCTCGCTGCGGCAGGAGAGCGTTCCGGGGGTCTTACCCTCGTCCTCGGCCAGCACCCGCAGCGTTTTTCCCACATAGCCCTTCAGCAGCTCGCTGCCGATGGCCCCCTGCGTGTCCAAAAGCTCCCGGAACCACCGGCTTTTTTCCTCGGCCGGGATGGGGTCGGGCAGCCGTTCGGCGGCGGTGCCGCTGCGCCGGGAGTAGATGAAGGTAAACAGGGCGCTGTATTTCGTCCGCCGCACCAGCTCCAGCGTTTTCTCGAAATCCTCCCGTGTTTCCCCGGGGAACCCGACGATAATATCGCTGGTGACCGAAAGCCCCGGCATCTTTTCCCGGGCATAGGCCAGAAGCTCCTCGTAGTGCCGCAGGTCATAGTGGCGGTTCATCGCCGTTAAAATGCGGTCGCTGCCGCTTTGCACCGGCAGGTGCAGGTGCTTGCAGACCTTCTCACATTCGGCCATGGCGTCCAGAATCTCCCGGGTGCAGTCCTTGGGGTGGCTGGTCATAAACCGGATGCGAAAATCACCGGGAATGGCATTTACCATCCGCAAAAGCGCCGCAAAGCTGCACGGCTCCGGCAGTCCCTTGCCATAGGAATTAACGTTCTGCCCCAGCAGGGTGATATCCCGGCAGCCATCGTCCACCAGGTTTTTCACCTCGCGCACGACGTCTGCGGGCATACGGCTGCGCTCACGCCCGCGCACGTACGGGACAATACAGTAGGAACAAAAATTATCGCAGCCGTACATGACCGGCACAAAGGCCTTAAAACGGCTGTCGTGCTGCACCGGGACCTCCTCGTACAGGGTGGTATCGGTGCCGTTTTCCACGGCGTCCCGCCGGATGCTGCGCCGCCCCTCGATGAGAACACGGTAGAGAAGCTCCGGCAGGCGCCCCGCGGCATTGCTGCCCATCACAAGGTCCACATAGGGGTAGCTCATTTTCAGCTTTTCGCTGACCTGCTGCTGCTCGGTCATGCAGCCGGCCAGGGCAATAACAAGGTCGGGCTTTTGCTTTTTGAGGCCCTTGAGCGCCCCCACATTGCCGAATACCCGCTGCTCGGCGTTTTCCCGGACGGCGCAGGTATTGTAGAGGATCAGGTCGGCCTGCCGGATGTCATCGGTAAAGCCGTAGCCCAGCTCCGCCAGCACGCCCTTAAACCGTTCCCCGTCATAAACGCTTTGCTGGCACCCGAAGGAATGAACATGGGCCAGCGGTGGGGTTTCGTAATGTCCGGCAAGGTATTTTTTTATTGCTTCGGCTCTGCCCTGCTGCTCGCAAAGCGTCCGGTAATTCTGTATCGTTTTTTCGGTCAGGCTCAAATGGCCGTTCACCCTTTCTATGACAATATTCCACCCTATATTGTATCATGATTTCCCGCAAACCGCAACACCTTGGGCAAATAAAAACCTTCTCCCCAACGCAAAACACGCCCCGCAGGGCGTGTCGGTGGGGATTCGGTTTATTGCGGCGGGAACAGTTCATCCAGGCTATCTGCCGTCATCTGCCGCACGATGTCGCTCTGCACGCCCTTGGGGGCGGTCACGGCGCTCCACAGGATATAGGCCAGCTTGCCTGCTTCGGCGGCGGCCTGCTGCGGCGCCATCCCGCGGCGCTCCAGCCGTTCGGCCAGCGCCTCCTGCAGCTCGTCCTGCTTGGCGGTCAGCATTTCATTTACTGCCGGCATGGCCAGCCCCAGCGCCTGCAGCATGATGAAAAACCTGTTCTGGTCGTTATCCTCCAAAAGCGCCTCCAGCTGCACACGGCGTTCTTCGGCATCACGGGTATGCAGCAAATCATCCAGGCGGTTCTGCAGCTCCAGCAGTACCATTTCCGCCGTCACCAGCAGAATATCATCCTTGCTTTCGAAGTAGTGGTGCAGCATCCCGGCGGCCATCCCCGCCTCCTGTGCGATGTCCTTCACCGAGGTCATCTCGTAGGAACCGTTCCGGATCAGACAGCTTTGCAGTGCCCGGCATATTTCCACTCGGCGCTGCTCCGCCAGCGATGGTCTACCCATGCGCTTTCCCTCCTTTGGGTATTTCTTTCGGCTCACGTATTGACAAAGCGGCCGTTTTTGTTGCTTAATGGAGGTGGAAAACCATCTGCGCCTGCCGCTTTGGCGGGATTGTCTCCCCTAATTATAGCACAGGAGGAAACGAAATGAAAGTCCTTTTCATCGCCATCGGGATAATCATCGCCGCTGCCCTGTTGGCGGTCCTGCGGGTGTTCTTCGGGCTGGGGCACCCCGGCAACGCCGCCCCCTATGCCCTGCGACGTCAGCCCCGGCGGGAAAACAGCCCCCTGCGGGGAAAGACCATCCTGTGTCTCGGCTCCTCCATCTCCTCCGGGTTTTCCTCCGGCGGGGTATCCTTCCTCGATTATCTCGGGCGCATCGACGGCTGCCGTATCATACAGGAGACCGTTTCCGCCACGACGCTGGCCGACCGCGGGCATTATTCCTACCTCAAGCGGCTGCGCCGCCGCATGGCCCGCATGGGGCAGCCCCCGGATTATTTTATCTGCCAGCTTTCCACCAATGACGCCACCTTCCGCAGCGTGCCGGGCAAAATCAGCCGCAGCCGCAGCCCGGAGGACTTTGATGTTTCCACCACCGTGGGCGGGATAGAAGCGGTGCTGGCCACGGTGCGGGAGACGTGGGATTGCCCCGTCATTTTTTACACCGCCGCCCGCTACGATAACCCCCGGTATCACAAGCTGGTAAACCTGCTGGTGGAGCTGCGGGAAAAATGGGACTTCACCCTGCTGGACCTGTGGCACGACCCGGCCTTTAACGGCCTCTCTCCGGAGGAGCGAAGGCTGTACATGAACGACGCCATCCACCCCACAAAAGCAGGATACCTGCGGTGGTGGCTGCCGCAATTTGAAAGGGTGCTGGCCGAAACGCCGGTGACGGCCAAAAATAAATGACCCACACCGGGCGGGGCTGCGGCCTTTGCCCGGTGATGCTGTTTTGCAGCGGGGGTTTTCGTGGTATTCGCACAAATTCACGGCGGTTTTGCCCGAAAAATTCCATAAGAAAATATCAAAAGCGAACTTGTGTTCGTTCTGCTTTCGTGGTACAATGAAGGGCGGAATAAAATGATCGAGGAGGACGAATGAGTACAGATCGTTTTGAACTGGTATCTCCCTTTCAGCCGACCGGCGACCAGCCGGAGGCCATAGACGCATTGGTAAAAAGCATCGAGGCGGGTAACCGGATGCAGACCCTGAAGGGCGTAACCGGCAGCGGCAAGACCTTTACCATGGCCAATATCATCCAGCGCATCAACCGGCCCACGCTGGTACTGGCCCACAATAAGACCCTTGCCGCCCAGCTTTGCAGCGAATTCAAGGAATTCTTCCCCAAAAATGCGGTGGAGTATTTCGTCAGCTACTACGACTACTACCAGCCGGAGGCCTATATCGCTTCCACTGATACCTACATCGAAAAGGACAGCGCCATCAACGATGAGATAGAAAAGCTGCGCCATTCCGCCACCTCCTCCCTTTCGGAGCGGCGGGATGTGATCATCGTTTCCTCTATCTCCTGCATTTACACCCTCGGCGATCCCATCGACTACCGCAACATGGTCATTTCGCTGCGGCAGGGCATGGTGAAGGATCGGGATGAGCTGATCCGCAAGCTGGTGGAGATCCAGTATGAACGCAATGATATCAACTTTGTGCGTAATAAATTCCGCGTCCGCGGGGATGTGGTGGAGATCTACCCCGCCTATTCCAGCGACACCGCCATTCGGGTGGAATTTTTCGGGGATGAGGTGGACCGCATCTGCGAGATAAACACCGTGACCGGCGAAGTGAAAAACGTGGTGAGCCATGTGGCCATCTACCCGGCCTCTCACTACATCGTCCCGCGGGAACGGCTGCTGGCCGGACTGGAGGAGATCCGCCGGGAATGCGATGAACGGGTGGAATATTTCCGGGCGAATAATAAGCTCATCGAGGCGCAGCGCATTGCCGAAAGAACCAACTATGACGTGGAGATGCTGCAGGAGATCGGCTTTTGCAAGGGCATCGAAAACTATTCCCGTGTTTTAAGCGGCCGGGCGCCCGGCAGTATGCCCTACACCCTGCTGGATTATTTCCCCGAGGATTTTGTGATCTTCATCGATGAAAGCCATGTGACGCTGCCCCAGGCCAGGGGGATGTACGGCGGCGACCGCAGCCGCAAGGAATCCCTCATCGAATACGGCTTCCGGCTGCCCTCGGCGCTGGATAACCGCCCCCTGAAATTCGAAGAATTCATGGGCAAGCTAAAGCAGATCGTTTGTGTGAGTGCCACCCCCGGCGAGCTGGAAAAAAGCCAAAGCAGCCTCATCGCCGAGCAGGTCATCCGCCCCACCGGGCTGCTGGACCCCGAAATTGACGTGCGGCCGGTGGAGGGGCAGATCGACGACCTCATCGGGGAGATCAATGAGCGATCGGCCAAGGGACAGCGGGTGCTGGTAACCACCCTGACCAAAAAGATGGCGGAGGATCTGACCGCCTACCTCGAAAAAACCGGCATCAAGGTGCGGTATATGCACCACGACGTCGATACCATCGAACGGATGGAGCTGATCCGTGACCTGCGGCGGGGTGAATTCGATGTGCTGGTCGGCATCAACCTGCTGCGTGAGGGCCTGGATATCCCGGAGGTTTCTCTTGTGGCTATTCTGGACGCCGATAAGGAGGGGTTCCTGCGCAGCGAGACCTCATTGGTGCAGACCATAGGCCGTGCCGCCAGAAACGCCGAGGGCAAGGTCATCATGTATGCCGATGAGGTGACCGACAGTATGCAGCACGCCATCGAGGAGACCTACCGCCGGCGGGAGATCCAGCAGAAATATAATGCCGAGCACGGCATCACCCCGCAGACCATCAAAAAGGAGATCCGCGAGGTGCTGGAGATCAGCGTTTCGGATAAGGGCGGCAAGGGCGGCCGTAAGATGAGCCGCAAGGAGACCGAGGCGACCATCGCCAAGCTGACCGCCGAGATGCGGGAGGCTGCACGGCTGTTGGAATTTGAGCACGCCGCCTACCTGCGGGATAAGATAGCAAAGCTGAAGGAAACACTGTAAAGCAATTACACGTTACTGCCGGAAAAGCACGGTAAACAGAGGCTTTCCGACAAGGAGGAACCAATGGCACTGGATAAAATCGTGATAAAAGGCGCACGACAGAATAACCTCAAGAATATCGACCTGGAGATCCCCCGTGACCGGCTGATCGTCTTTACGGGGCTTTCCGGCAGCGGCAAGACCTCCCTGGCCTTTGATACCATCTACGCAGACGGCCAAAGGCGCTATGTGGAGAGCCTTTCCTCCTACGCCAGAATGTTCCTGGGGCAGGCCGAAAAGCCCGATGTGGACGATATTTCGGGGCTCTCCCCCGCTATCTCCATCGACCAGAAAACCACCAGCAAAAACCCCCGTTCCACCGTGGGTACCGTCACCGAAATCTACGACTACCTGCGCCTTTTATATGCCAGAGTCGGTATTCCCCACTGCCCCATCTGCGGCCGGGAAATCAGTCAGCAAACGGTGGACCAGATGGTGGATAAGGTGCTGGCTCTGCCGGAGGGCACCCGAATTCAGGTGATGGCGCCCATCGTGCGGCAGCGCAAGGGCACCTACCAAAAAGAGCTGGACTCCGCCCGCCGCAGCGGGTATGTCCGGGCCAGGGTGGACGGCAGTATGTATGAGCTGACCGAGGAGATCAAGCTGGAGAAAAACTACAAGCATACCATCGAGATCGTGGTGGACCGGCTTTCGGTCAAGCCGGAAATCCGCTCCCGTCTGGCGGACTCGATAGAGACCTGCTGTGCCATGACCGGCGGGCTGGTGGTAGTGGATGTAGTGGGCGGCGAGGAGATGCTTTTCAGCCAGAACTATGCCTGCCCTGACCATGATATCTCCATCGAGGAGCTTTCCCCCAATATGTTTTCCTTCAACAATCCGGCGGGAAGCTGCCCCACCTGCACCGGGCTGGGCGTGTTCCAGAAGGTTGACCCGGCGCTGGTGGTGCGCTACCCCGACCGTTCCATCCGGGACGGCGCCTTCAAGGTTTCGGGCTGGAGCTGCGACCCCGGTACCATCGGGGAGATGTACTTCACCGGGCTGGAAAAGCACTTCGGTGTACCGCTGGATATCCCGGTCAAGGATATGCCGAAGGATAAGCTGGACCTTGTGCTGTTCGGCACCAAGGGGGAAAAGTTCGAGATGGTGCGGCATTCCGCCGGGTTTACCGGGAAGTTCACCAATGACTTCGAGGGCATCGTCAATAACCTGGAGCGGCGCTTTAAGGAGACCACCAGCGACTGGATGAAGTATGATATCGCTACGTTTATGTCGGCTGTCCCCTGCCCTGCCTGCCACGGCGACCGGCTGCGTCCCGAAATTCTGGCGGTAACGGTGGGCGGCATCAATATCAGCGATTTCTGCAAGATGAGCGTGCGGGAAGCACTGAAATTCATGGACGAGCTGCAGCTGACCGAGATGCAGCAGAAAATCGCCGGGCAGATCATCAAGGAAATAAAAAGCCGGCTTTCCTTCCTTGCGAATGTGGGGCTCAATTATCTGACGCTGGCCCGCAGCGCCAGCACCCTTTCCGGTGGGGAAAGCCAGCGTATCCGGCTGGCGACCCAGATCGGCTCCAGCCTGATGGGAGTGCTGTACATCCTCGATGAGCCGTCCATCGGGCTGCACCAGCGGGATAATGCAAGGCTCATCGAGGCGCTGAAAAACCTGCGGGACCTCGGCAACACCGTCATCGTGGTGGAGCATGACGAGGAAACGATGGAGGCGGCCGATTACATTGTGGATATCGGCCCCGGTGCCGGCATACACGGCGGGCATGTGGTTTACAGCGGCCCGGCCAAGGAGATCGTATACTGCAAGGAGTCCATTACCGGGCAGTACCTTTCCGGGGCGAAGAAGATCCCGCTGCCGGAGGTAAGACGACCCGGCAACGGCGGCTTTCTGGAGGTCATCGGTGCAGCGGAAAACAACCTGAAAAATATCGACGTGAGGTTCCCGCTGGGGTGCTTCGTGGCGGTGACGGGGGTTTCCGGTTCCGGGAAAAGCTCGCTGGTCAACGAGATACTGAATAAGGCATTGAGCAAGGAGCTGATGGGCGCACACGTGCGGCCCGGCAAATACAAGGCGCTGCACGGGCTGGAGCTGGTGGACAAGGTCATTGATATCGACCAGAGCCCCATAGGGCGGACGCCCCGCAGCAACCCCGCCACCTACACCGGGGTGTTCAATGACATTCGGGAGGTTTTTGCTTCCACCAACGAGGCCAAAATGCGGGGGTATAAGATCGGGCGGTTTTCCTTCAATGTGAAGGGCGGACGGTGCGAGGCCTGCGAGGGCGCCGGTATTCTGGAAATCCCGATGCATTTTTTGCCGGATGTGTATGTCCCCTGCGAGGTGTGCAAGGGCAAGCGCTACAACCGTGAAACGCTGGAGGTCAAATATAAGGGCAAGAGCATCTACGACGTGCTGGAAATGAGCGTGGAGGAGGGGCTTTCCTTCTTCGAAAATCTGCCCAAAATAAAGCGGAAGCTGCAAACGCTGTACGATGTGGGGCTGGGGTATATCAAGATCGGGCAGCCGGCGACGACCCTTTCCGGCGGCGAGGCACAGCGGGTGAAGCTGGCGACCGAGCTTTCCCGGCGCAGCACCGGGCAGACGGTGTATATCCTGGATGAGCCGACCACCGGCCTGCACACCGATGATGTGAAAAAGCTCATTGAGATTTTGCAGAAGTTCACCGATGCGGGCAATACCGTTATTGTCATCGAGCATAACCTTGACGTCATCAAGACGGCGGATTATATCATCGATCTGGGCCCCGAGGGCGGCGACGGCGGCGGCACGGTGGTGTGCTGCGGCACGCCGGAGGAGGTCGCGGACTGTAAGGCGTCCTTTACCGGGGAATACCTGAAAAAGCTGCTGAAGAAGAAATAAAAAAGGCCGGCTGCGGGGCGAGGGCTCTGCAGTCGGTTTTTTATGGGCGGGGACTTTGGGGCGGGCGCGGCAAAGCGGGCGAGGGGCGACCGGACGGGAGCCCCGAGGGGCAGCGGAGGCGTGCCCGCCCTTTACCGGTCGGGGAAGCAGTCAAGGGCGGTTTCGTCTCCCGGGCTGCGGAAGGAAAAGGCCGTTCGGGCTGCAGAGGAGAAAAAGCCGGATTGCGCCATGGAAACGTAATCGCTGCCGGCGATGACAAAGTGGTCGATCAGCTCGACCGAAATAGCGCGCAGGGCGTCCCGCAGCGATAGGGTGGCGGCGACGTCCTCCCGGGAGGGGATGGCGATGCCGCGCGGATGATTGTGCGCCAGCAGGATACTGGGTGCATGGTGGCGCAGGGCGACCTCGGCGATGCGGCGGCCGGGCAGCTGCACAGCATTGGGGGCGCCGGTGGAGATGCGGTCGGTGCTGATCTCCCGGAGGTTATTATCCAGGCAGACAAGATACAGCGTTTCCTCCGGCAGACCGTTGCAGGCGGCCACCAGCCTTTGGCCGTAATAGCGCATCAAATCCTCCCGCCGGGCATCATTGGGCGGCGGGGCGATGGCTTCGGCATAATAGCGGCGGGCGATATCGGCGACAAGATGCAGATGGACGGCGGCGTTCATGCCGATGCCCTCCACCTGTGCCAGCTGCTCCGGGCCGGCATTGAGAACACCGACAAGCGAGCCGAACTGTTCGATCAGACGATGGGCCAGCACGTTGGTGTCCCGCCGGGGAACGGAATAAAAAAGCAGAAGCTCCAAAACATTATGCGGGGCAAAGCTGTCCAAACCCTCCGAGAGGTAACGCTCCCGCAGGCGGTCACGGTGACCGGAATGTTCATTGGCCATACGGCGGTTCCCCTCCCCTTTTGACAAAATGCTGCGTTTATTTTAGCATTTCGGGCGGAAAAAGTAAAGGGCGGCGGGGCTTGACGGCGGGCGGGAATACAGGTATTCTAAAAAGGAATACGGCGATAAGAGGAAAAACCAATGAAAGAATTTACGATAGGACAAAATGACGCCGGCCAGCGGTTGGATAAATTCCTCGGCAAGGCGGCGCCGCTGCTGCCAGCCTCGATGATGTATAAGGGGATACGAACCAAGCGCATCAAGGTGAATGGCAAGCGGGCTGAAATCAGCACCCGACTTACGGTGGGCGATGTGATAAGCCTGTACCTCAATGATGAGTTTTTTGCAGAACAGCGGGCGGATACCGCCTTTTTACGGGCGGGGGATGCGCTTTCGGTCATCTATGAGGATGAAAACATACTGATAGCGGATAAGCCCGCGGGTCTGGTGGTGCATGAGGACGAAAGCGGGACGGCGGATACGCTCATCGGGCGGGTGCAGAAGTACTTGTACCAAAAGGGCGAGTACGATCCGGCGCAGGAAAACAGCTTTGCGCCCGCGCTGTGCAACCGTATCGACCGAAACACCGGCGGACTGGTGCTTTGTGCCAAAAATGCCATGGCTTTGCAGGAGATGAACGAGATCATAAAGCAGCGGCAGGTGGAGAAGGTTTACCGCTGTGTCACGGTGGGGGTACCGTCGCCGGCGCATGCCGTCTGCAAGGCATTTTTACGGCGGGATACCAAAGCCAAAACGGTTTGCGTTTTTGATAAACCGCAGCCGGATGCTAAAACCATCATTACGGAATACAGGGTACTGCGGCAAAAAAACGGGCTGGCGCTGCTGGAGGTGACGCTGCACACCGGACGGACCCATCAAATAAGGGCGCACATGGCGCATATGGGCTGGCCGCTGCTAGGCGATACCAAATACTGTACGCCGGAGAGCTTGAGAAAAAATCGGGCGCTGAATTTACAGCAGCAGGTGCTGTGCGCCTGGCGGCTGCGCTTTACCGGGGTGCCGGAAGGCTCTCCCCTATCCTATTTGAATGGCCGGGAATTCCATGCGAAGAAGCTGCCGGACGACTGGGTAAAATAAAACGGCCTCCCGCCGGGAAAAACGACGGGAGGATTTTTATTGCGGAAAAGCAAAATGCCATCCCGCTGTGGGATGGCATTTTGTATTAGGATTGGCACTGACCTATTTTCCCGGGCCGCTTCCAGCCAAGTATTTTCGGCACTAATGAGCTTAACTTCTGTGTTCGGGATGGGAACAGGTGGAACCTCATCGTAATAAGCACCAATCATTGTGTCGGCATCAACCTATTTTCCCGGGCCGCTTCCAGCCAAGTATCTTCGGCGCCAATGAGCTTAACTTCTGTGTTCGGGATGGGAACAGGTGGATCCTCATCGCAATCAACACCGACTATGGTGACCCGTGCGGGAATCGAACCCGCGTTACCGGCGTGA
Organism: Oscillospiraceae bacterium; assembly: GCA_004557855.1. GTDB lineage: Bacteria > Bacillota > Clostridia > Oscillospirales > Ruminococcaceae > Angelakisella. The sequence continues at coordinate 39 of SFFJ01000028.1, read as the reverse complement.
GAGGCCGGTGTCTTAGCCGCTTGACCAACGGGCCATAGT
>SFFJ01000003.1 GCA_004557855.1 Oscillospiraceae bacterium | reverse complement strand
GTATCCATACTACCTATTAAGGTAATTATGATCGTTTAATCCATAACCCAAGCTCTCGCTTGCGTTATTACTTGTGTTTTTAAGAGTACTTTCTCTTAAGAATTTACAAGGACTCTCCATTGACTTTTCAATCAATTTCAAGTGAATGCTGTTCAATTTTCAAGGTGCGGCCGCTGTTCCTCTTTCGGGTGACAGCTTGTTTATTATATTATAATCGCTACTGCTTGTCAAGCACTTTTTACTCGTTTTTTCGAAAAAAACGTACTTTTTGTGTCAAAGCCCCGCTTCCGATTTTGCGCCGGGTATGCTATACTGGGGGTATTGGGAAAGGGGGCGGCCGCCATGCAATGGGAAACACTTTCGGATGCCATCCGCATCGCCATCGATGATACTCACCGGTTCGGCACCGACGCCTTTCTGCTGGAGCATTTTGCAGCGGTTCGGGGCATCGATACGGTGTGCGACCTGTGCGCCGGGTGCGGCATCGTGGGGCTTTTGATGCTTCGCCGGGAGCGCCCGCCCCGGTCCGTTGCCGCGGTGGAGATCGCCCCGGGGGCGGTGGAGCTGATGCGTCAAAGCGCCGCGGCCTCGTCCCTTTCCGCCTTCACCCCGGTGGAGGGCGACCTGCGGGAAATACGCACCCTTCTGCCTGCCCACAGCTTCCGGCTGGTCACCTGCAACCCGCCCTATTTCCCGGAGGGCAGCGGCTACCTGTGCCCGGAGGACAGCCGGCGGCGGGCCCGCCATGAGCAGCGGGAAAGCTGCACGGTGGGGGAGGTCTGTGCGGCGGCGGCGTGGCTTTTGCAGTACGGGGGACGTTTTTGCCTGTGCCAGCGGCCGGAGCGCCTGACCGATGTGCTGCTTGCCATGCGGCAGAACGGGCTGGAGCCGAAGCGTTTGCGGTGGGTGCAGCAGCGGCCGGAAAAACCCCCATGGCTTTTCCTGGCGGAGGGCAAGGCGGGCGCCAAGCCCGGACTGATTACGGAACCGCCCCTGATAGTGGAAAATGCGGACGGGGGCTACTCCGATGAGATGAAAGAGATATATCATATTGTATAATTCTATTTATTTATTCTATTTGTAAAGGATCGTGTGTATGGGAACCCTGTATATTGTCGGCACGCCCATCGGGAATTTGGGGGATTTTTCTCCCCGTGCGGCCCAGGTGCTGCGGTCGGTGGATTTTATCGCCGCGGAGGACACCCGTGTGACCCTGAAGCTGCTCAATCATTTTGAGATCCGGGCCACGCTCATCAGCTACCACGAGCATAACGCCGCCGCCCGCGGGCCGGAGCTTCTGGGGCGGCTGTTGAACGGCGAAAACGGCGCCATTGTGACCGATGCGGGGATGCCCTGCATCAGCGACCCCGGCGAGGGACTGGTGGCGCTTTGCCATGAAAACGGGGTGAAGATCGCTACGGTGCCCGGCCCCACCGCCGCCATGACGGCGCTGGCCGCCGGCGGCCTGCCGACCGGCAAATTCCTGTTCGAGGGCTTTCTGCCCATCAAAAAGGGAGAGCGTGACGCCGCCCTGCAGGCCATTGCCCGGCTGCCGCACACCCTTATCTTTTATGAAGCGCCCCACCGCCTGCGGCAGACCCTGGCGGCGCTGCTGGAGGGGCTGGGCGACCGCCCCGTTGCGCTGTGCCGGGAGCTGACCAAGCTGCATGAGGAGATGCAGCGCACCACCCTTTCCGCTGCGGTGGCGGAATATGCCGACCGAGAGCCGCGCGGGGAGTATGTGCTCATCGTGGGGGGTGCCGGGAAGGACGACCCTGCCGCCGGGATGACGGTGGAGGACGCCGCCGACCTGGTGCGCCGCCTGGCGGAGGAGGGGCAGTCCTTGAGCGACGCCGCCCGGCAGGTGGCGAGGGAGACTGGCTACCGCAAGGGCGAGCTGTACCGTCTGGCCGCCGGAAAGTGAATATCCCGCCGAAACGGCAAAACCCCCGTTCCTTTTGGGAACGGGGGACTTTGTTTTTACAGTTGCCTGCAATAAGATCAGATCAGCTCGATGATGGCCATCTCTGCGGCGTCGCCGCGGCGGGGGCCGATCTTTACGATGCGGGTGTAGCCGCCGTTACGGTCGGCATACTTGGGGGCGATCTCATCCATAACCTTCTTGGCGACGGTCTCCTTGGTGATGTAGGAATAAACCTGACGCTTGGAGTGAAGGTCACCTGCCTTGGCAATGGTGATCATTTTCTCCGCCATCGAACGCACTTCCTTGGCACGGGTCACGGTCGTTTCGATCTTGCCGTTCTCCATCAGGAAGGTAACCATGGCACGGAGCATCGCTTTTCTATGGTCAGTGGATCTACCCAGTTTTCTGGCACCTGGCATTTATATCACTCCTTACCTTTTATTCGTCGTCGCTGTGCAGATTAAAGCCCAGAGCCTCCAATTTGCCCATGACTTCCTCCAGCGACTTTTTGCCGAGATTGCGGACCTTCATCATCTCTTCGGGCGATTTATTGATTAAATCCCCGACCGAGTTGACGCCGGCACGCTTCAGACAGTTGAAAGCGCGAACAGAAAGGTCAAGCTCTTCAATGGTCATCTCAAGAACCTTATCCTTGCCGGATTCTTCCTTCTTATCCATGATCTCGGTGGCATTCACTTCATCGCTGAGTTCGACAAAGTGATTGAGTTGTCTATTGAGGATCTTGGCAGCCAAGCTGACGGCCTCTTTGGCAGAAATGGTACCGTCGGTCCAGATCTCCAGGGTCAGCTTGTCATAGTCGGTAATCTGTTCTACCCGGGTGTTTTCCACCGAGTAATTCACTTTCAAAACCGGTGTATAGATACTATCGGTAAAGATGGTACCCACCGGGGCCGCACCATTGTTCAGCTGCTTGTTGCGGTCGGCGCTGACATAGCCCTGGCCCTTTTGCAGAACCAGCTCCATATTCAGCTTGGCACCCTCCGCCAGCGTTGCAATGTGCATTGTCGGGTCCAGGATCTCCACCTCGCTGCTGCCGGTAATGCAGCCCGCGGTCACCTCACACTCGCCTTCGGCGGCAATGTGGACGGTGACGGGCTCCTCACCGTGGAGCTTGGCGATGAGTCCCTTGATGTTCAGGATGATCTCTACGACATCCTCCTTTACACCGGGGATGGTGGAAAACTCGTGCTGGACTCCGTCGATCTTAATGGAAGAAACGGCCACGCCGGGAAGCGAGGAGAGCAGAACCCTGCGCAGGCTGTTGCCCAGGGTAATGCCAAAGCCACGGTCCAGCGGCTCGGCAATAAATTTGCCATAGCTGCCATCGGGACGAAGCTCTGCTGTTTCGATCTTAGGCTCGATAATTTTGACCATTCATTTCCCTCCTTAAATCAGCTTTTAGCGTACTGTACCTTCCCAAACTGACATTCGTCGGGTCAAGCATTATTTGCTGTAGAACTCAACGATCTGCTGCTCCTCGATGTCCATATCCACATCCTCACGGGCGGGCAGACGAACGATTTTAGCGGTCAGCTGGTTCTTGTCAGCATCCAGCCACTGGGGAACAGGACGGGAAGCGTTAGCCTCGGTAACAAGCTTGATCTTATCGGAGTTGCGGCTGCCTTCGGCAACGGATACCACATCGCCGACCTTAACCAGAATGGAGGGGATATTCGCCTTCTTACCATTCAGGGTATAGTGGCCGTGACGGACCAGCTGACGAGCCTCCTTGCGGGAAGCGGCAAAGCCCAGACGATAAACGACGTTATCCAGTCTGCGCTCCAGGATGCTCAACAGGTTTTCACCGGTCTTGCCGGGCATACGCTCCGCCATGTCAAAATACTTGAGCATCTGGTTTTCCATAACGCCGTAGTAACGACGGGCGGTCTGCTTGGCGCGCAGCTGCGTGCCGTATTCAGAAACCTTCTTGCGGGACTTGCCGTGCTGGCCGGGAACCGACTGTCTGCGGCCTACAGCGCACTTGTCGGAGTAGCATCTGTCGCCCTTCAGGAACAGCTTTTTGCCCTCACGACGGCAAAGTCTGCATACAGGACCTGTATATCTTGCCATCTTTTTTTCCTCCTATTATACGCGTCTTCTCTTGGGCGGACGGCAGCCATTGTGGGGAATGGGGGTGACGTCCTTGATCATGGTGACCTCCAGACCGGCAGCCTGCAGCGCACGAATGGCAGCTTCACGGCCTTGGCCGGGGCCCTTTACATAAACTTCTACGCTCTTCAGGCCATGCTCCATAGCAGCCTTGGCAGCCACCTCGGCAGCGGTCTGGGCAGCAAAGGGAGTGGACTTACGGGAGCCGCGGAAACCGAGGCCGCCGGCAGAAGCCCAGGACAGTGCATTGCCCTGCGTATCGGTCAGAGTGACGATGGTGTTATTGAAGCTGGACTGGATATGGGCGGCGCCGCGCTCGATATTCTTCTTCTCACGGCGACGACGGATCACAGCCTTTTTTGCTACCTGTTTAGCCATATTCGATTTCCCTCCTTACTTCTTCTTATTTGCGATGGTCTTGGCGGGACCCTTCCGGGTGCGTGCGTTGGTCTTGGTGCGCTGGCCGCGAACGGGCAGGCCCTTTCTGTGACGGACACCACGGTAGCAGCCGATCTCCACCAGACGCTTGATGTTCAGCGCCACATCACGGCGCTTGTCACCCTCTACGATCAGGTGATGGTCGATATACTCACGGATCTTGGCCTCGTCCTCCTCGGTCATATCCTTCACGCGGGTATCGGGATTGACACCGGTGGCAGCGAGAATGTCGTTGGCAGTCTTACGGCCGATGCCGTAGATATAGGTGAGTGCGATTTCCACCCGTTTTTCTCTGGGCAGGTCTACACCAGCAATTCTTGCCATTCTTTAGTACACCTCCGTTTCGTTACTATTAGCCCTGACGCTGCTTGTGCTTGGGATTATCGCAGATGACCATGATGCGGCCTTTCCGCTTGATAATCTTGCACTTTTCGCACATCGGCTTTACAGAAGGTCTTACTTTCATGATATTTACCTCCTTTTGTTCTGCACGGCGGGGTTGCCGTGCCCTTGCTATTTACTTACTTGGTGCGCCAGGTAATGCGCCCCTTGGTGAGATCGTAGGGGGATATTTCCACCGTTACCTTATCACCGGGCAGGATGCGGATGTAATTCATACGCAGCTTGCCGGAAATGTGCGCCAGGATAATGTGCCCGCTGGGCAGCTTAACCTGGAACTGGGCATTGGGCAGCGCTTCTACTACCTCGCCCTCGATCTCAATAACATCTTGCTTGGACATATTGGCGTTTACCTCCCTCATTCTGGATCTGTGTCGTTATCCCTATGTGCCGCCGTTGCCAGTGCGCGTCGCAGCCGCCGGTCCGTGGCATATTGCTCCGGGCCCAGCCGCAGGGCTGTAAGATGCACATGGCGCAGGTTTTTTCGTTTTGGGGTATCCAGCCGCCGTTTCCGGCCGTCGGCCAGCAGGCAGTCCTTTTCGCTGCATTCCAGCACCGCAAAGAGCCTTCCGGCATCCCGTCCGGCGGTGGCCAGCACCACGCTTCCTTTCTCCGGCATCCCGTGTCCTCCCGCTTACAGCTTGGTCAGTATGACCGGGCCGTTATCGGTAATGGCGATGGTGTGCTCGAAGTGGGCCGAGGGGCTGCCGCTTTCGGTAACAACGGTCCAGTTGTTATCCAGCGTATAAACCCCTTCACCCTTCAGGTTTATCATAGGTTCTATCGCTATGGTCATGCCGGGCAGCAGCCGCGCGCCCCGCCCGGGATGCCCGTAATTCGGCACCTCGGGGTCCTCGTGCATTTTGCGCCCTACGCCGTGGCCCACATATTCGCGCACCACGCCGTAGCCATAGCTTTCGGCATAGGTCTGCACCGCCGAGCCGATATCGCCCAGCCGGTTGCCCCGCAGTGCCGCCGCGATCCCGCGGTTCAGGCACTCCTGGGTGACCTCCAGCAGTTGTTTGGTTTCGGGGGCGATCTCCCCCACACCGACGGTATATGCGGAATCTCCGTGATATCCGCCGATGCAGGCGCCGACATCGATACTGACGATGTCGCCCTCCCTGATGATGTGCTTCTTATCCGGGATGCCGTGGATCAGCTCCTCATTGACGCTGATGCACGCCGCCGCCGGAAAGCCATACAATCCCAAAAAGGAAGGGGTCGCTCCTCGGGAAGTAATCGTTTCGTGTACCACACGGTTGATCTCCCAGGTGCTGGTGCCGGGCTTACAGGCCCGAACACCGGCCCACAGGGCTTCAGCCGTTATTTTGCCGGCCTGCTTCATCAGGCCCAGTTCCTTGGCGTTCTTCAGTACGATCACAGCTTCATCCCTCCAGTATCTTCAGGATCTCTGCTGTTGCTTCATCGATGCTTGCCGTACCGTCTATCTCGGAAAGAACGCCGCGGTTGCGGTAGAATTCCACCACAGGATCCGTCAGGTCGTGGTAGACCTTCAAACGGGCTCGCACCGTTTCGGGACGGTCGTCCTTGCGTGCCTCCAGGCGGCCGCCGCACTTGTCGCACACGCCCTCCGCTGCGGGGGGGTTGTTCTTCAGGTGATAGCTTGTGCCGCACTTATCGCACACCACACGTCCCTGTACCCGGTCTACCAGCACGTCATCCGGCACATTGATGAGCAGGGCCTTATTCACCCGGATGCCCATGCCCACCAGCTCCTCGGCCTGGGCCAGATTTCTGGGAAATCCGTCCAGGATGAAGCCGTTGGCACAGTCGGGGGAGGCGACCCGGTCGCGGATGATCTCGGTCACGATCTCATCCGGAACGAATTTCCCCTCATCCATCAGGGCCTTTACCTGCTCTCCCAGCTCGGAGCCGCTGCGGATCACTGCCCGCAGCGCATCTCCGGTGGAGATCTTTTTGATGCCGTAGCGGCGGCCTAAAATATCCGCCTGGGTTCCTTTACCGGCTCCGGGGGGGCCGAACATAATGAGTTTCATCATGATTCCGTTCCTCTTGCCTGGGTTATTCCAGGAAGCCCTTATAGTGCCGCATCATCATCTGGGATTCCAGGCTGCGGGCAGTATCCAGCGCAACGCCTACCACGATGATGATAGAGGTACCGCCCATGGAGATGTTCATATTGGCCGCAGCGCCCAGGATAATGGGCAGGATGGCGATAACAGCCAGCATCAGCGCACCGGTCAGGGTCGTCTTGGAAATAATACGGCTGATGAAATCAGAGGTAGGCTTTCCGGGACGGATGCCGGGAATGGCGCCGTTATTCTTGCGAATATTGTTGGCCATCTCGATGGGATTGTACTGAATAGCGATATAGAAATAGTTGAACAGGATGATGAGAACAAAGTACAGGATCGCGTACCAGATGCTGTTGGTGGAGAATACATTGGAGATGAACTTGGCAAAGCCGCCCTCTGCACTCGGATCCACAAAGCCTACGATGGTACCGGGGATCGCCAGGAAGGTGGAAGCAAAGATGATGGGCAGAACGCCGCTCATGTTCACCTTAATGGGCATGTAGCTGCTCTGGCCGCCATACTGCTTGCGTCCCACGATGCGCTTGGCATACTGTACGGGGATACGGCGCTCGGCGCCGTTCATCAGCACGATGAATGCGATCATCGCGATGAAGAGGAGCACTACGACGGGGACCAATACGTAGTACTTGGGGAAGAACTCACCCAGCTTGAGGTAGGTGTACAGTCTGGTGATAAGGGTGGGGATACGGGCCACGATGCCTGCGAACAGGATCAGGGAGATACCGTTGCCGATGCCCTTGTCATCGATGCGTTCACCCAGCCACATAACCAGCATGGCGCCGGCGCTGAAGGCCATCACGATGGCGATCGCGCTGATCCAGCCGGCTGCGCCGGAGGTGTATTTCACGGCATTGAACTGGCTGCTGCGCAGCAGGGTATAGTAGGCATACGCCTGCAGGATAGCCAGACCGATGGTGGAATAACGGGTGATCTTCTTGATTTTTTTCTGTCCCTCGGTGCCGTCCTTTGCCATACGCTCCAGGGAGGGGATGGCAACAGTGAGCAGCTGAATAACGATGGACGCTGTGATATAGGGTGATACGCCCAGAGCAAAGAGGGTGGCCTCGGCAAAGGCACCACCGGTCAGCAGGTTCAGGTAGCCCAAAAGGTTCCCCTGGGTGCTGTCCAGCATCTCCTGCAGTCGGCTGGGATCCAGAAACGGTACGGGGATGGCACAGCCAAGCCGCACGATGACCAGAATCAGCAGGGTAAACAGGAGCTTCTTGCGGAGGTCCTCAATTTTCCATGCGTTCCGTAGTGTCTGGAACATTATACCACCTCTGCCTTTCCGCCGGCTGCCTCAATTTTGCTTTTAGCACCTTCGGAGAAAGCGGCTGCTTTGACGGTCAGCTTCTTGGTCACCTCACCGCGGCCCAGGAACTTCACACCGTCATAGGTCTTCTTTACGATGCCTGCATCCTGCAGGGCCTTGGCATCCACCACGGCACCGTCCTCAAAGCGGGCGAGGACCTCTACATTCACGCTGGCGTACTTGGTCGCAAAGATGTTCTTAAATCCGCGCTTGGGAATACGTCTCTGCAGGGGCATCTGGCCGCCCTCGAAGCCGGGGCGTACACCGCCGCCGGAGCGCGCGTTCTGGCCCTTGTGGCCCTTACCGGCGGTCTTGCCGTTGCCGGAGCCGGCGCCGCGGCCTACGCGGTAGCCCTTATGGGTGCTGCCGGCAGCCGGAGAAAGCTCATTCAGTTTCATTTTCGCTGCACCTCCTCGCTTATTCGGTTACCTCAATGAGGTGAATAATGGTTTTGATCTTGCCACGGGTGGCAGCGTTATCGGGCTGCTCGGTGGTCTGACCGATCTTTTTGAGGCCCAGGGAGTAAGCGGTGGCGATCTGCTTCTCCAGCCGGCCGTTCAGGCTTTTTACCAGCTTGATCTTCAGGGTCTTTTCCATGTTCGCTTACCTCCTTAACCCAGAATTTCTTTTGCGTCCTTGCCACGGACCGCCGCAACTTCCTCTACGGTACGCAGGGCCTTCAGCCCCTCGAAGGTAGCGGTAACAACGTTGCAGGGGTTGTTGGAACGCAGGCACTTGGTACGGATATCGCTGATACCGGCAACCTCCAGTACGGCACGCACGGCGCCGCCGGCAATCACGCCGGTACCCTGGGGAGCGGGCTTCATCAGTACCTCACCGGCACCAAATTTGCCGATGATCTCGTGCGGGATGGTAGTTCCCTTGAGGGAAACTTTAACCATGTTCTTCTTCGCATCTTCAATGCCCTTGCGGATAGCGTCCGGGACTTCGCCGGCCTTGCCGATACCGAAACCAATGGTACCGTTGCCGTCACCCACGACTACCAGTGCTGCGAACTTGTAGATACGACCGCCCTTAACGGTTTTGGAGACGCGTCCGATGTGAACGACCTTCTCCTGCAGATCCAGTTTAGATGCATCAATACGAGCCAAAAGTGTCCCTCCTCTCTTAGAATTTCAGGCCGCCTTCACGGGCGCCTTCAGCCAGTTCTGCCACGCGGCCGTGATAAACAAAGCCGCCGCGGTCGAACACGACCTCTTCAATGTTTGCCTTCTTGGCAGCCTCGGCGATCGCAAGACCGACCTTGCGGGCGCCTTCCTTGTTGCCGCCGTAGCCGTCAAAGCCCTTATCCATGCTGGAAGCAGCAGCCAGAGTTACACCGAGATCATCATTGATGACCTGGGCATAAATGTGGTTGGCGGAGCGAAAAACGGCCAATCTGGGGCGCTGGGCAGTGCCGTAGACCTTGCCACGAACTCTGGTCCGTCTTCTAATACGGCTCTTTTTGCTATCAACTTTTGTAACCATTCAGATACTCCTCCTTCCTTATTTACCCTTGCCGGCTTTACCTTCCTTGCGGATGATAACTTCGTCGACGTATTTGATGCCCTTGCCCTTATAAGGCTCGGGGGGACGCTTCTCGCGGACCTCCGCGGCAAACTGGCCTACGGCCTGCTTGTCGGCGCCCTTGATGATGATCTTGTTGGGAGCGGGGACTTCGATGGTGATGCCGGGGATCTCCGGTACTACGACCTGATGGGAGAAGCCGAGGTTCATAACCAGCTCGTTGCCCTGCTTGGCGGCACGGTAGCCTACGCCGTTGATCTCCAGCTCCTTGGAGAAGCCCTTATTGATGCCCTCCACCATGTTGTGGATCAGTGCGCGGTACAGGCCGTGCATGCTCTTGGTCTCTTTTTCTTCGTCTGCACGGGTGATGTGCATAACATTGCCGTCCATCTTTACTCCGATGCGGCTGTCGATGGTTTCGGAAAGAGTGATGCCCTTACCGGATACGGTAACGGTATTGCCCTCTACCTTCACTTCGATGCCGGCGGGGATTTCGATGGGCTTGTTACCAATTCTGCTCATTCTACTTTCCCTCCTTACCAGATGAACGCCAGGACTTCGCCGCCGACATTGAGCTTACGAGCCTCTTTATCGGTGATGACGCCCTTGGAAGTGGAGAGGATTGCGACACCCAGGCCCTTCATGACCTTGGGGCAGTCCTCACAGCTTGTGTAAATACGCAGACCGGGCTTGGAAACTCTGCGCAGACCCTGAATAACAGGAGTCTTGTTGGCACCGTATTTTAGGGTAATACGGATGATGCCCTGCTTACCGTCATCTACTGCGGTAAAGCCCTTGATATAACCCTCGTCAAGAAGAATCTGTGCAATAGAAGTCTTCATCTTTGACGCAGGAATATCAACAGTGTCGTGCTTGGCGCTGTTCGCATTGCGGATGCGAGTCAGCATATCAGCAATCGTATCAGTGATATACATAGGTCAACCTCCTTCTTTCTATTACCAGCTTGCTTTCTTTACGCCGGGGATCTGGCCCTTATAGGCCAGCTCGCGGAAACAGATACGGCAGATCCCGTACTTACGCAGGTAAGCATGGGGACGGCCGCAGATCTTGCAGCGGTTGTAAGCTCTGGTAGAGAACTTCGCGGGTGCCTGCTGCTTGAGTTTCATTGACAGTTTTGCCATTTTTCTCTACCTCCTTACTTCTCAAAGGGCGCGCCCATCAGGGAGAGCAGCTCTTTGGCTTCTTCATCGGTCTTGGCGGTGGTAACAAAGGTGATGTCCATGCCGCGGACCTTATCGATCTTATCGTACTCGATTTCGGGGAAGATCAGCTGCTCACGGATACCGAGGTTATAGTCGCCGCGGCCGTCGAAGCTGTTGCCGTTGATGCCGCGGAAGTCGCGGACACGGGGCAGAGCGATATTGAACAGCTTATCTACGAACTCGTACATTCTTTCGCCGCGCAGGGTCACCTTTGCACCGATGATCATGCCTTCACGCAGCTTAAAGTTTGCAACGGATTTGTGTGCTTTGCAGGGCATAGCCTTCTGGCCGGTGATCTTGCCCAGGTCGCTGACGATTGCGTCCAGCATCTTGGGGTTATCCTTCAGCTCACCGCAGCCAACATTGATGACGACCTTATCCAGCTTGGGGATCTGCATAACACTCTTGTAGCCGAACTTGCTCATCATTGCAGGGGCTACATCACTTTTATAAAATTCCTTCAAACGTGCCATGATTATCCTCCTTCTTAATAAGATGCGCCGCAGTGCTTGCACACACGGGTCTTGGTGTCGCCCTCGATCTTATGGGCCAGGCGGGTCGCCTTGCCGCACTTGGGGCAAACAGCCATTACTTTGCAGGCGTAAACAGCGGACTCCGCCTTCATGATGCCGGCGGGATCACCCTGCTTGCGGGGCTTGACATGCTTGGTAACCATGTTCAGGCCCTCTACGATGACCTTCTGCTCTTTGGGGCTTACCTGCAGAACCTTGCCCTGCTTGCCCTTATCCTTACCGGAGAGCATGACGACAGTGTCGCCGGTCTTTACATGAATATGATTCATACTTTGCGACACCTCCTTACAGAACTTCCGGAGCGAGGGAGAGGATCTTGGTGTAATCCTTTTCTCTCAACTCTCTGGCTACTGGCCCAAAGATACGGGTACCACGGGGATTTTTGTCCTCCTTGATGATAACGGCTGCGTTTTCATCAAAGCGGATATAAGTGCCGTCTTCACGGCGCAGCCCCTTTGCGGAGCGTACGATTACGGCACGGACTACTTCGCCCTTCTTGACGGTGCCGCCGGGGGCTGCCTTCTTGACGGAAGCCACGACTACATCGCCGATATTGGCATATCTCTTGCGGGAGCCGCCCAGCACGCGGATACACATAAGCTCCTTCGCGCCGGTGTTATCAGCTACCTTGAGATAGGTCTGCATCTGAATCACAGAGCGTTCCTCCTTTCAAAGACTCGTGCATCTTGCTGCACGGTTCTATTCCAATAAACAGATTGATACAAATTTGCTTCTGGCGGATCTTCCGGCTTACTTCGCCTTTTCGATGATCTCGACCACACGCCATCTCTTATCTTTAGAGATAGGACGGGTCTCCATGATCATGACGGTATCGCCGATACCGCAAGCGTTCTGCTCGTCATGCGCCTTGAACTTCACGGTGCGCTTAACGATCTTCTTGTACAGCGGATGACGGACGTTATCGATAACGGCGACCACTACGGTCTTGTCCATCTTATCGGAAACGACCTTGCCGGTTCTGGTTTTTCTCAAATTTCTTTCGCTCATCAGGATATCCTCCTTTCTCCTTATTTACTCTCCAGCTCTTTTTCCCTCAAAACGGTCTTTACGCGGGCAATGTCCTTCTTGACCTCGACCAGACGCAGGGGGTTATCCAGCTGGTTTACAGCGTGCTGGAAGCGAAGATTGAAAAGCTCGGTCTTCAGATCAGCAAGCTTTTTGTTCAGGTCCTGAGCAGAAAGTGCTCTGATTTCGGTAGCCTTCATTATTCTTCACTCCCTTCGGTTTCTTTCTTTACAAATTTGCACTTGATCGGCAGCTTGTGCATAGCCAGACGCATAGCCTCGCGGGCGATGCTCTCGTCAACGCCGCCCATCTCGAACAGGATGCGGCCGGGCTTAACGACCGCTACCCAGTACTCGGGGCTGCCCTTACCGGAACCCATGCGGGTTTCAGCGGGCTTGGCGGTTACGGGCTTATCGGGGAAGATCTTGATCCAAACCTGACCGCCGCGCTTGATGTAGCGGGTCATGGCGATACGGGCGGCCTCGATCTGGTTGGAAGTGATCCAGGCGGGCTCCAGAGCCTGCAGACCATACTCACCGTTGGAGATGGTGTTGCCGCGCAGGGCCTTACCGGTAAGACGGCCGCGCTGAACGCGACGATATTTTACTCTTTTGGGCAACAGCATTACTTGCGGCCTCCTTCCTTCTTGGGTTTACGGTCCTGCAGCACCTCACCGGCATAGATCCAAACCTTTACACCGATGCGGCCGTAGGTGGTGGCAGCCTCTGCAAAGCCGTAGTCGATATCGGCACGCAGGGTCTGCAGCGGGATAGTACCCTCATGGTACTGCTCTACACGGGCAATTTCAGCGCCGCCCAGACGACCGGAGCACTGGGTCTTGATGCCCTTGGCGCCGGGCTCGCGGCCCATGGGCTTCATGGCACGGCCGATGGCCTGCTTCATGGCGCGGCGGAAGGATACGCGACCCTCCAGCTGTGCGGCAATGTTTTCGGCGACCAGCTGGGCATTCTTATCGGGGCTCTTTACCTCGATGACGCCCAGGGGCAGTACGGTCAGCTTCTGGGTCTTGCCCTTATTCACGAGAGCCTCGCACTCGGCGCGCAGCTTCTCGATCTCGGCGCCGCCCTTACCGATGACGATACCGGGACGGGCACAGTGAATATTGATGCGAACCTTATCGGCGGTTCTCTCGATCTCGATCTTGGGAACGCCGGCATCATACAGCTTCTTCTTCAGGAATTTACGCAGGTTATAGTCCTCGACCAAGATATCGCCGAAAGCGTTATCACGAGCAAACCAGCGGGAATCCCAATCCTTGATTACGCCCACACGAAGACCGTGGGGATTTACTTTCTGTCCCATAGTTTACCTCCTTCTTTCAGCTTATTCTTTTTCACGCAGAACCATAGTCACGTGAGAGGTTCTCTTCATCACGCGGAATGCTCTGCCCTGTGCTCTGGGACGAATTCTCTTGAGCATAGGACCGGGGCAGACAAAACACTCTGCGACATAAAGATTTTTCTTATCCATGTTAAAGTTGTTCTCGGCATTGGCAATGGCGCTCTTCAGCAGCTTTGCGAGAGGCTCGCAGGCAGCCTTGGGGGTCAGGGCCAGAATGGCGGTCGCTTCTTCAACAGGCTTGTTGCGGATCAGATCCAGCACGATCTGCACCTTGCGGGGCGAGATACGGGCATGTCTGAGATAAGCCTTAGCTTCCATGTGTTTTTCCTCCTTTCGGTCCTATTTTAAGATTTCTTGGCGCCGGCGTGGCCGCGGTAGGTACGGGTGGGGGCAAATTCGCCCAGCTTGTGGCCGACCATATCCTCGGTAACATAAACCGGTACATGCTTGCGTCCGTCATGCACAGCAAAGGTGTGACCGACGAAGTCAGGGAATATTGTGGAGGCACGGCTCCAGGTCTTGAGGACACGCTTCTCGCCTGCCTCGTTCATGGCTTGCACTCTTGCCAGCAGTTTAGGCTGCACAAAAGGGCCCTTCTTGATACTTCTGCTCATAGTTCAATATCCTCCTTTCCTCTCGGTTATTTGGTGTTGCGGCGCTTGACGATGAACTTGTCAGAGGCCTTATGCTTATCGCGGGTCTTGTAACCCAGCGCGGGCTTACCCCAGGGGGTAACAGGGCCGGGACGGCCGATGGGCGCGCGGCCCTCACCACCGCCGTGAGGATGGTCGCAGGGGTTCATAACGGAACCGCGGACGGTGGGACGGATACCCATGTGACGGGTGCGGCCGGCCTTACCGATGTTGACATTCTCATGGTCGATGTTGCCTACCTGGCCGATGGTGGCCATGCAGTTGAGCTGAACGTTGCGCAGCTCGCCGCTGGGCAGACGGACCATGCCGTACTTGCCTTCCTTGGCCATCAGCTGGGCCATATTGCCGGCGGCGCGGGCCAGCTGGGCACCCTTACCGGGGTACAGCTCCACATTGTGGATGAAGGTACCGACGGGGATGTTGGCCAGGGGCAGGGCGTTGCCGGGCTTGATATCGGCGCCGGCGCCGGAAACGACGGTATCGCCGACCTTCAGGCCGACAGGGGCCAGAATGTAGCGCTTCTCGCCGTCCTCATACTGCACCAGGGCGATATGGGCGGAACGGTTGGGATCGTACTCCAGGGTAAGCACGGTGGCGGGCATATCCAGCTTTTCGCGCTTGAAGTCGATCACACGGTATTTGCGACGGTTGCCGCCGCCCTGATGGCGAACGGTGATGCGGCCGGTATTGTTACGGCCGGAATGCTTCTTCACCGGTTCCAGCAGGGATTTTTCGGGGGCTACCTTGGAAAGCCCGGAGTAGTCGGTCACGGTCATGCCGCGGCGACCGGGAGTCGTGGGCTTATAGCGTTTAATAGCCATTTTTATTCCTCTCCTTTGTGGATTTTAGCGGAGCCGGAGCAGGCTCCATACATTTGGCGTTCTTACACAGCGGGGACTGAAACCCCGGGGAGCAGCATCAGCGCATGCTCTCAAAGAACTCGATGGTCTTGGAATCCTCCGTCAGGGTCACGATCGCCTTCTTGTAGCTGGCGGTGCGGCCCTCGTAGCGGCCCATTCTCTTCAGCTTGCCGTCGCAGTTGATGGTGTTTACGGCAGCTACCTTGGTGCCGGGGAACATGGCCTCGACAGCCTTGGCGATCTCCACCTTATTGGCGGATTTCATCACCTTGAAGGTGTATTTCTTGTGCTGCATCGCTTCCATGGAGTTTTCGGTAACGATGGGGGCAACGATAATATCCTGGATCATCTTCATTTCGCGTATACCTCCTCCAGTTTATCTACCGCAGCCACGGTCAGGATCATCTTGCGGGAATTGAGAACATCATAGGTGTTCATCTCGCCCACGATGGTGGTCTTTACGCCGGGGATGTTGCCCGCAGAGCCGACCAGCATTTTGTTGACGGTGTCGGTAACGATAAGGGACTTGCCCTCCGCGCCCAGCGCCTTCAGCATATTTACTACGGTCTTGGTCTTGTACTCATCCAGCTTGATGGCGTCCACGAGGATCAGCTCGTTTTCGGCGACCTTGGCGGAGAGAGCGCTCTTGAGGCCGACGACCTTCATCTTGCGGTTGAGGGTGTAGCGGTAGGAACGGGGCTTGGGGCCCAGCGCCACGCCGCCGTGGGTCCACTGGGGTGCACGGGTGGAACCCTGACGGGCATGTCCGGTGCCCTTCTGACGCCAGGGCTTCTTGCCGCCGCCGGAAACTTCGGTGCGGGTAAGGGTGGACTGGGTGCCCTGACGCTGGTTGGCCAGATAATTCTTGACCACTTCGTGCAGGACCGCCTTATTGGGGGTCACGGCAAAGATCGCGTCGTTCAGCTCACGCTCGCCGACGCTCTTGCCGGTCATATCGTAAATTGTAACCTTAGCCATTCTTCGTATCCTCCTTCCTGTTAAGCTTTCACGGAGTCGGTGATGGTAACAATGCCGCCCTTCGCACCGGGGATAGCACCCTTGATGGCGATGAGGTTGTTTTCGGCATCGATCTTCACGACAGCCAGATTCTGTACGGTTACACGCTCGGAGCCCATGTGGCCGGGCAGCTTTTTGCCCTTCATTACACGGCTGGGGTCGGAGCAGGCGCCGTTGGAACCGGCGTGACGATGCACAGGACCGGTACCGTGGGTATCCTTCAGGGAGTGGGCATTGAAGCGCTTGATTACGCCGGCATAGCCTTTACCTTTGGAAGTACCGCAGACATCTACCGCGTCGCCCGCGGCGAAGGTATCTGCTTTGATGATGTCGCCGACGTTCAGGGCGGCGATATCGTCCAGACGGAATTCTTTCAGGGTCTTCTTCAGGGCTACGTCAGCCTTGGCAAAGTGACCCTTGATCGCTTTGGTGGCACGCTTGTCGCTCAGTGCGCCGAAACCGATCTGCACGGCCTCATAACCGTCGTTTTCGATTGTCTTCTTCTGCACTACCACGCAGGGGCCGGCCTCTACGACCGTTACCGGTACTACGTTGCCCTTTTCATCAAAGAGCTGGGTCATACCGATCTTCTTGCCGATGATACATTTTTGCATTTGTGTGTTCCTCCTGTTCGGTTATTGGTCGGCCAAATTATGTTCGGGTCGGCCGACATGACCTTACCCGCCTTTCGGCGGCAGGTGCCGGGCATTGATCCAAGCCGGTTTACAGCTTGATTTCGATCTCTACGCCGGCGGGCAGCTCCAGACCGGTCAGCGCTTCCACCGTCTTGTTGGAAGGTCTGAGGATGTCAATGAGCCGCTTGTGGGTTCTCATCTCAAACTGCTCGCGGCTGTCCTTGTACTTATGAACAGCGCGCAGGATGGTCACGACTTCCTTCTCGGTGGGCAGCGGGATGGGACCGGACACGCGGGCGCCTGTGCGCTTCGCAGTCTCCACGATCTTCTCTGCTGCGGTATCCACCAGCTGGGCATCATAGCCTCTCAGTCTGATTCTGATTTTTTCCTTGACTGCCACTTTGCATCGCCTCCTGTTAATTTAGTTTACTCAGGCGACGGTTTTTGTTCTGCATCCTTTGCAAACCCCGCCGGGTGTTCCGCGGTATCGCATAAAGAAATCCGGACGCTTCCCAAACCTTTTTTATAAAAGGCTTCGGAGCCATCCGGGACCTTTTAATGCACTCGCCGCAGCCATTCCCATCTGGGTCAGCGCCGGTTGCAGTTCAAAGCCGCCCGGTTTCAAATCGGACATACTCCGCGGAAATTCCCCGTCTGGACCGCTGTCGTCACAGCAGTTCGGCGGCCACCTCCCGCATCATCGCATATCAAAAGCGCAGTCACGCAAGGATTAGTTTACCATATCAAAATCCCTTTTGCAAGCCTTTTTTGCGTGATTTTCCGGACTTTTTTCGGAATTTTTTCGCTGCGCCACATCTTGTGCCGCCCTGCCGCCGCGCCCACAAAATATCGTCCCCGGCGGGGGCATACTATTATATTATATAGGGCGGGATGGAGGCTGTTATCGCCTGCCGGCGGGGTGTTTGCGGTGATAGATTGCAGTCGCCAGCGGCGGGGGAGCGTTTTTTAGAAAACTTGCGCCGCCAATAGGCGAGAAGAAACTGTGTCACGCCCCTCTGCCGGAAGGCATAAAAGCGCACAAAACACCCCTGCCGGGGAGCAGGGGTGCGGTGGTCACTATTCCTCCAGGTTCTTCAGCTCGTCCGCTTCCGATTTTGCCACGGCGATGCGGCCGTCCCGCAGCGTTTTTACCTGCGATTTGTGGAAGGGCGTCATGACGCCCTCCTCGGCACGGTCCAGATGCACCTTCAGGTTGCCCGTCAGCAGGTTCACCTCGGTCACGCGGCCCCGGCCGTCGGCGGTCTGCACGATCGCCCCCACCTTCGGGGTGGAGCGCAGCAGGTCCTCGTAGGCGTCCTGCTCGTACTTCAGGCAGCACATCAGCCGCCCGCAGGCGCCGCTTATTTTGGTGGGATTGAGAGAAAGCCCCTGCTCCTTTGCCATTTTAATGGAAACGGGCTGGAATTCCCCCAAAAAGCTGGCGCAGCAGAACGGTCTTCCGCAGATGCCCAGACCGCCCAGCATTTTCGCCTCGTCCCGCACGCCGATCTGCCGCAGCTCGATGCGGGTGCGGAACACCCCGGCCAGCTCCTTTACCAGCTCCCGGAAGTCCACCCGGCCATCGGCGGTGAAGTAAAAGAGGATCTTGCTGCCGTCGAAGGCGTACTCCACCTCCACCAGCTTCATTTCCAGCTTGCACAGGGCGATTTTCTCCTGCGCGATGCGGAAGGCTTTTTCCTCTTTTTTGCGGTTTTCCTCCACCCGGCGCAGGTCCTCCTGCGTGGCGGGGCGGGTCACCTTTTTCAGCGGCTTTACCACCCGGCTCTGCTCCACCTCCCGGTTGGGGATGGCCACGGTGCCGCACTCGGTGCCGCGGGCCGTTTCCACGATCACGGCCTCGCCCTCCCGGTAGCTGCCGCCGTTGGGGTCAAAATAATAGATTTTTCCGACTTCCTTAAATCGGACGCCGATAATTTCTGCCATAAAAATGGGTCTCCTTTATTTTTCTCACATCGGTGATGTGGGGATTTTCGGTTTGGGGGCCGGCGGCCTGCAGGGCGGGCTGAAACTATGTGCGGGGTACGGGCGGCCGCAGGCCGTTTCGACGCAGTCGAAACCCACGGGCGAAGCCCGTGGCGGCGGCGGAGCCGCCGGGCCTGCGGCCCGACCGGCCCCTTTTGCTCGCTATCTTTTGCCCCGCTCCGCCAGCAGGGCGGTCACCAATGGCAGGTGGGCGTTGCGTTCGCACATTTGCAAAAGCGGCGCCAGTGCCGCGCGGCAGCGGGCCGCCGTTCGCCCGGGCAGATTATACATCTCCCGCAGGGCCGGGTTTGCCAGCAGTTCCCCCAGCGTTTCCAGCAGTGCCGTATAGCCCGCACGGTCCCGTTCCATCGGGGCGGCCGCCGCCAGAATGCGGTAGCCGTTGCCCATCGCCAGTCCCGCCAGCATCTCCTCGGCGGCAGCATACCGCTTTTGGATGGCCGGGTCCTTCAGCAGGGCAGCGCCCGTTTCGGGAATGCCGCCGCACCGCAGCAGGGCACGGTTCAGCTCCTCCTCGGTGTGGCCGGGGGCCAGCTCCCGCATCCGCCGCAGGCAGTCCTCGGCGCCGGCAGGGGGCAGGGCATAGCAGGTCACCCGGCTCAATACCGTCGGCAGCAAGCGGTAGCGGTTTTGCACGGTAAAAATGAAAAAGGTATCGACGGGCGGTTCCTCTATGATTTTCAGCAGCAGGTTTTGTCCCTCCGCCGGCAGGCGTTCCGCCAGCTGCAGAATGGCCACCTTGCGGGCGGCCTCCACCGGGGTACGGTACAGGTCGGCGCGCAGGTCACGCACGCTGTCCTTTTTGTAGATATCCTTGTTTTCCTCCGGGTCGTACAGCATCAGGTCGGGATGCTCCCCCACCAGTACCTTGCGGCAGGCCGGGCAATCCCCGCACATGGCAGCGCCCCCCTTACGGCACAGCAGCGCCCCCGCCAGCGAAATGGCGGTATCCCGCAGCAGGGCGGGACTGGGCGCCTCCAGGCACAGGGCGTGGGTCAAGCGGCCGGCGGCCAGCGCCGCCGTCACCGGATGGGGCAGCGGCAGCGCCCCGGGCAGGGTATAGCGTCTGCTGCCGGTAAAACCGTGCAGCGGTTTAGAGCTTTTCATACCGTTCTACATCAATGACGAAGATGGTAGCGCCGCCTACGGTCACCTGCACCGGCACCCCGGCGTACATCCCGGCATTGAAGGATGTGTTTCCGGCGACCATTTTATTGCGCTTGCAGCTGTTCTCCCCAATGATGTGGATGGCTTCCTCCACCCGTTCGGCATCGGTGCCCACCAGCATGGTGGTATTCCCGGAAAGCAAAAAACCGCCGGTGGTGGCCAGTCTTGTCACCGAAAATCCGCCTTTGGTCAGGGCACGGGAGGCGGCCGTGCTGTCTTCATTGGATACGATGGCTATGATCAGTTTCTGCATCTGATTACCTCCTTTGGGGCTCGGTTATGGGTTTTTCGGTTCCGGCTACGCCCTCCCCCAAAAACAATACTCCGAGCATATTATAGCAGGTTTTTCTGTCGATTGCAAAGGAAAGTATATGCCTACCCCCGCGCTTCGGAAAAGAACAAATGTTTCACGTGAAACATTGCGGCGGGGGAGGCGGTGTAAGGGGAGAGTGGACAGGGGGAGGAGAGGGCCGCAGGCCGCCCGCCGTTCCGGCGGGCAAGCGGGCGAAGCCCGCTTCGGCGGCGCCGGGCGCCGCCGGGCCTGCGGCCCGTCCCCGCCCCCTGCAGGGTGCAGGCAAAAGGCCCCCGCCGAAGCGGGGGCCGTGGGTTCTTACGGTTATACGGGGATGTACTGCTCCAGCAGCTCCCGCACGTGGTCGGTATCCTTGATCATCAGCAGGACGTAGTAATCGCCCAGCGTATAGATGACCCCGTTTTCCGCCAGCTCGCTGGCTCCGTAGATGTCATAATTGGTGAACAGTGCCGTGCGGCTGTTGCGGATGGTGAGCAGCAGGTCGCGGGCGGCGGTTTCCTGTCCCGGCTTCGGCACCACCATGATAACATCGGCGATCCCGAACCGGCCATCGGTGTAGCGGCCGTATGCGGCGGAAAGGCAGGAGGTCTCCACCCCGAAATCCGATTGCAGGCTCTCCAGCGTTGCCTTCTTTACCCCGAGGATGGTGACATCGAAGTAGATGGCGTCCATGGCATCCTCGATGCCCTCTCCGGTGGCGGTGGAGGTGCGGTTGTTTTCCGGCTCCGGCAGCGGGTAGGTCTGCTGGAAGCCCTGCAAAATGAGCAGCACCACCACCAGCAGCGACGCCACAACGATAATGAGCTTTCGCACAAAGCACTCTCCTTCCCGGTTTTTTCTTTCCAAAGTATAGCCGTATCGGGGGCATAATGTCAAGGAATTGCCGCCGTTTTTCACAGATTATTCAGCTTTGGACAACTTTTCGCAGTAAAATGCCGCCCTGCGGCGCAGGGGGAAAGAGGGGGTTTCCCGTGCCATGCGGGGCTTGCGGTTGGGGTTTTCGGCTGCCGGCGGGGGTGGCCATAGAAAACCCGCCCGAAGCAGAGGGCTCTGTTCGGGCGGTAAACTTGATGCTCTTTATTTTTGGGGGCTTAATAATACAGCGTGCCGTTGCCCCATTCCAGCACATAAATGTCCACGGTCCGCAGACTGTTCAGGGCGCTTTCCCGGTAGGTTTCGTAGAAAAGGTCCACATTGACATCCACCGTACCGTCTATAAAGCCGCCGGTATCGCTGGCGAGGGCGTAGCCGTAAACAAAGCTGCCGTCGCTGCTGCGGATATACAGCTTGGTGCCGTAGGGATACTCCTTCGGGTCCACGGCGATGGTGCCGTAGTAGCAGTACCCGCCGCTGCTGCCGTAGCTGTTTTCTCCGGCGGAATAGCCGGTGGCCTTTTGGCCGTTTTTGACCTTCTTATAGGTCACGGGGATACCGTTTTCATCCAACGGGTAATCCTCGCTCCAATCCAGCCGGGAGATGGCCGCCCCGCGCTTTCCTTCGATGACCAGCGCGCTTTTGGGGGCTGTCACCTGCTTGGTGCTTACCAGGGTGCGTTCCACCAGGGTATCGCCGTCCCACAGCTCCTCGTAGGTCTTTTCGGCCAGGCCGTTCTGGCCCTCGGCGACGGTAACGGTGCGGCCGGCCCGCAGCAGGCTGCTGGCCTTTACCACCGTTTCGCAGGGGATGCTCTCCTGCTCCTTTACGACCTTGCGTTCCACACGCCGCACGGTGATGACGTCACCGTCCTGCAGCAGCGCGGAAAGGTCCTTGCTGCAATAATCGCTTTCACTCATGGTGATGTTATTCTGCGCCAGCAGCTCGGCGACGGTGCCGCCCGCCACGGTGCAGGGGGTTTCGCCTTCGGCGGTCACCAGTGTGACCGAAAGCCCCCGGCTAATGCTGACCCGGCTGTAAACCAATGCGGTTTCGCGGGTGGTAACGGTATCGTTTTCCTTCAGGGTGATGCCGGCACGGGACAGCGCCTGCTCGGTGGGATCGCTGCGCAGCGCAAGGGTCACACCGGTTTCGGCCCCGTCGGCAATGTATAGGATTTTGACATTTTCGGCCACGGCCCACAGCGACAAACCAACTGCCACGGCAAGCCCCGCTGCGGTAAATGTCCGTCCCCGCAGCAGTTTCCCGGCACGGTGGAGCCATGCGCCGAGTTTTAACTTACTCATCTAACGTCTCCTTTTGGATCAAGTTCGGGTCGTATTATACAGGGTTTTCTCCGGTTTGTCAAATCCCGTATCGTTTTCTTGTGAAAAAGTGCCAAAATCGAGCGGCGGGAGGGGGTGGGAACGGCGGCGGGGAGAGGGGGATCGGGGGCGGAAAAAGGCCGGCCGGGGAGGGGAAAGGCAGGGGATCGCTTCCGCAGGGGGAGGGCCGCAGGCCAAACCGTCCGAAGGACGGTTTCGGCGGGCGGAGCCCGCCGGCCCCGGCGGAGCCGGGGCGGCCTGCGGCCCGATGCGGGGGCTTGCAGGGGCCCGGCGCCGTGCTGTTGGGGGCAGCTTGCAAAGTCTCATCAGCACTGGTCGCGGGAGTGGAACAGCAGGGCCGCCAGCACCGAAAAGAGGATGGCTGCGGCGATACCGGGGGCGCCCTTTTGCAGGCCGCCCGCCAGTGCCCCCAGCAGTCCCTGCTCGGCGACGGCTTCCCTGACCCCACGGGCCAGCAGGCTGCCGAAGCCGGTCAGCGGCACCGCAGCCCCGGCCCCGGCGAAATCGATGAGGGGCTGGTACCAGCCCAGCGCCCCCAGCAGCACCCCGGCCACCACGTAGCCGGAAAGGATGCGGGCGGGGGTCAGCTTGGTGCGGTCGATGAGAAGCTGGCCGAGGAGGCAGAGTGCCCCGCCGACCAGAAAGGCGTACAGGTACGGCAAAATGGCTTGCATTGCGGTTCTCCTTTGCGGGTTGGATTTTTTGGGGGGTGGAGGGGGTGGGGGCGGGCCCGCAGGGCCGGCGGCGGAGCCGCCGTAGGGGGCGGCCGCAGGCCGCCCCCAAAGCCGCCCGGAGGGCGGCTTGCCCTGCGGGCCGTGCAGAGGGGAAAGGGGTTCCCTTTCGACAGGGGGGTGCAGGGGGCGCTTGCCGCAGAGGGGCGGCGCTTGCCTTTTGGGGACTGTGCAGGGGGTTGGGTGCGGCGGCGGAGCGTTTCGGCGCAGCCGAAACCCGCAGGCGAAGCCTGCGGCGCCCGCCCGCGGGCGGGCGGCTCCGCCGCCGGACTGCCCCCTTACCCTTCTGCGGTGAGGTGCAGCAGATGCGCCACCCCGGGGATCGACTCCCCCTGCTGGCAGGCGGTGGGGGACATCAGCGCACCCGTTGCCAAAAACAGCACGTTACGGTATTCCCCGCGCTGCATGGCCGGGAAAAAGTGGGCACACATCACGGCGGCGCTGCACCCGCACCCCGAAGCCCCTGCATCCACCTTTTGGCTTTCCCGGTCGTACAGCATCAGGCCGCAGTCGGTGTAGCGGGGGCGCAGGTCGCAGCCCTCCCCGGCGGCCAGGCGTACCAGCAGGTCGCTGCCCACCTGTGCCAGATCCCCGGTGATGATCTTATCGTAATCGGCGGGGGCGGTGCCGGTATCGGCAAAAAAGCGGCACAGGGTATCCCATGCGGCGGGCGCCATGGCTGCCCCCATATTATTCGGGTCGGTGACGCCGAGATCCACCACACGGCCGATGCAGACCTCCCGGATGCTGATTTTACCGAAGGGGGCGACCAACGCAGCCCCGGCGGCGGTGGCGGTATGCTGGGCGGTCGGTGTTCTTACCCCGCCGTAGTTGAGGGGGAAGCGGAACTGCCGTTCGCTGGAGCAGAAGTGGGAGGAGGTCACAGCGAGGGCGTTGCGGGCGGCACCGCTTTCCACCAGCAGGGCGGCCAGGGTCAGGCTTTCGGCCATGGTGCTGCACGCCCCGTAAAGTCCCAGAAAGGGGCGGGCCAGCTCCCGGGCGGCGTAGGCGGTGGCGATGCACTGATTGAGCAGGTCGCCGCCGAGGAGGACGTCCACCCGGTCGGGGGTGATTTGTGCCTTTTGCAGGGCGATGGCGACGGCCAGCTGCTGCATTTTGGTTTCGGCCTTTTCCCAGCTTTTTTCACCGAGGCTGCTGTCCTCTATCGTTTGGTCGAATTCCGGGCCGAGGGGGCCTTCCTTTTCCTTGCGGCTGCCGACGGCTGCGGCCGCTGCTATTTTTACCGGGGTTTCCAGCCGGATGGTACCGGCGCCGATGCGTTTTGCCATTGGGGCCTCCTTGGGGGGGATTTGGGGGATTTTTTTGGGGGTCGGGGCGCAGCCCCGCCCGCCGCAGGCGGGCGACACGAGCTTCGCTCGTGTGTTTCGGCTTTGCCGAAACGGGCTGCGCCCGAATTTCGCGGCTTTTGCCGGCCCGCGGGGGAGAAGGGCGGGGTGGGCGCGGGACGCGGCTTTTGCGGTTTGGCGGGGAGGGCGGCGGCGCGGCCGCCGCAGGCGGCCACGGCGGGCGCAGCCCGCCGCTTTCGACGCAGTCGAAAGGCGCCGCCGCCCGGTGCCTGCCCCCTGTGCCGGTCAGCCGGGGGCAAAAATGACCAGCACCAGCCCGTACAGAATACTTGCTGCGGTGCCGTAAACAATGACCGGCCCGGCAAGGATAAACAGCTTGGCGGCAAGGCCCAGCACCATACCCTCGCTCCTGAATTCGATGGCGGGAGAGGACATGGCGTTAGCAAAGCCGGTGATGGGCACCAGCGTGCCCGCCCCGGCATATTTGGCAAGGCGCTGGTACCACCCCAGCCCGGTGGTGACCACCGAGAGAAATATGAGCGTGACCGAGCACCACGTTCTTGCCTCCTCCTCGGGGAGGCCCATGGCAAGGAACCCGCCGGTGAGGGCCTGCCCCAGCACACAGATGAGGCCGCCGACCGCAAAGGCCATCGGCAGGGTGCGGCCGCTGCGGGTGGGCGGGGAGCTTTCCTTTTGCATTTTATCGTATTCCCTGGGGGTCATCGGCATGGTGTGCCCTCCTTTTTACGGCATTTGCGGATAGTATGGCCCGGTTTGGGTAAATTATCCGGCCGGGGAAGCATTTGGGATGAAAAATGCAGGAAATCCGCCGCTTTGGCAGTTCGGTACTTGCACAAATAAAAACACTGGTGTATAATATATCGGTTAAATTTATTTGTAAGGGGCGGCGGCCGCCGCCCGCACAGAAAGGACGACCGACCTTGGTTAGAGAAGATTTAAGAAATGTAGCCATTATTGCCCACGTTGACCACGGCAAGACCACGCTGGTCAATGAAATGCTCAAGCAGGGCGGCACCTTCCGGGATAACCAGGTGGTGCAGGACCGTGTGATGGACTCCGGCGACCTGGAACGGGAGCGCGGCATCACCATTTTGGCGAAGAACACCTCCACCACCTATAACGGCGTGAAGATCAACATAGTAGATACCCCCGGCCATGCCGATTTCGGCGGCGAGGTGGAGCGCGTGCTGAAGATGGTGGACGGCGTACTGCTGCTGGTGGACGCTGCCGAAGGCCCCATGCCCCAGACCCGCTTCGTGCTGGAAAAGGCGCTGGCACAGGACCTCACCGTTATCATTGTGATCAATAAGGTGGACCGCCCCGACGCCCGTCTGGACGAGGTGGTGGACGAGGTGCTGGAGCTGATGCTGGATCTCGGCGCTTCCGATGAGCAGCTGGACGCCCCGGTGGTATTCTGCTCCGCACGGCAGGGCGCCGCCTCCTTTACCCCCCACCAGTTCGGCAGCGACCTGAAGCCGCTGTTCGATACCATCCTGGAGCACATTGCGCCGCCGGAGGGCGACGAGACCGCCCCCCTGGGGATGCTGGTTTCCAGCGTGGACTATTCCTCCTTTGTGGGGCGCATCGGCGTGGGGAAGATCACCGCCGGCACCATCCGGCAGAATATGCAGGTGACGGTGTGCGACTACCATAACCCCGACCTCAAGACCAACGGCAAGATCACTGCGCTGTACCAGTACGACGGGCTGAAAAAGAGCCCGGTGGAAAGCGCCATGGTGGGCGATATCGTGGCCTTCTCCGGCATCGAGAGCATCACCATCGGCAATACCATCTGCGATCCGGCTGCCATTGTGCCCATTCCCTTTGTTAAGATCAGCGAGCCGACCATCGAAATGACCTTCTCGGTCAATGACTCGCCCTTTGCCGGCAAGGAGGGCAAATTCGTCACCTCCCGCCAGATCCGCGACCGGCTGTACCGGGAGCTTTTGAAGGATGTTTCGCTGCACGTCAAGGATACCGACTCCACTGACAGCTTCCGGGTGCTGGGGCGCGGCGAGATGCACCTTTCCATCCTCATCGAGACGATGCGGCGTGAGGGGTATGAATTCCAGGTGGGCGCGCCGAAGGTGCTGTACCAGGAGATCGGCGGCAAAAAGTGTGAGCCGATCGAGGAGCTGACCATCGACGTTCCCGCCGAAAGCGTGGGCACCGTGATGGAAAAGATGGGCCCCCGCAAGGGCGAACTGCAGGAGATGCACCCGCAGGGTGAACGGATGCGCCTGACCTTCCTCATCCCCGCGCGCGGGCTGTTCGGCTACCGCAGTGAGTTTTTGACCGATACCAAGGGCGAGGGCATCATGTCCTCGGTGTTCCACGGCTACGACAGCTACAAGGGCGAGATCCCCGGCCGCCATTCCGGCAGCCTGATCGCCTTCGAGACCGGCACCGCCGTTGCCTACGGCATCTTTAATGTGCAGGACCGCGGTACCATGTTCATCACCCCCGGCACCGAGGTGTACGCCGGCATGGTGGTGGGGCAGAACCCCAAGGGCGAGGATATTTCCGTCAATGTGTGCAAGACCAAGCACCTGACCAACACCCGTGCCTCCGGCAGCGATGATGCGCTGCGGCTGGTGCCGCCCCGTATTTTGAGCCTGGAAGAGGCGCTGGAATTCCTGGCGGAGGACGAGCTGCTGGAGGTCACCCCCAAGACCATTCGCATCCGCAAGCGCCAGCTGGACCACAACCTGCGGATGCGGGAGTGGGCCAAGAAAAAAGCGGCCGCCGAAGCTGCCGCAAAATGATTTGACCGAAAGGAAAGAAAGACCATGGCCGAACTGAAATATGAGATCGTGCAGCACCTGGCGGTGATCGCCGAGGGGAGCAAGGGCTGGTGCAAGGAGCTGAATCTGGTAAGCTGGAATGACCGTGACCCCAAATTCGACCTGCGGGAATGGAGCCCCGACCACACCAAGATGGGCAAGGGCATCACCCTGACCTATGAGGAGCTGCAGGCGGTCTGCGATGCGTTCACCGACTTTGCCGAGAACGAGGAGCTGCCCGAGGCGTAAAACAGCATATCACAAGGATTTCTCCCCTGCCGGAAACGGTGGGGGAGATGGTTTTTGGGGGGCAAAAAGCCCCTGCCGTTTGGCAGGGGCCGGGGTGGTTGGCGGGATCAGAACTCCAGATTGCGGCCGGTGGCGGGATCGAAGACATGGACAACGTTGCCGCCGAAGGTGAAATCGATGTGCTGGCCGATGTCGAAGTGGGCATTGGTGGAGCCCTGCATGCTCATGGTCTGCACGATGATGATGGTATCACGGCCGCAGGCCTGCAGGTGCAGGTGGACGGCGCTGCCCATCATTTCGCTGACATCCACGACGCCGTGGACCATCTGCTCGCCCTCGCCCGCCAGCATGATATGCTCGGGGCGGACGCCCAATACGACGGGGCCGGGCTGAACATTCTTTTCGGCAAGGCGTGCCTGCTTTTCATCCGAAAGGACGACATGGGCGTTTTCCAGCTGGACGGCGTACTTGCCGTCGGGGTCACGCTGCAGCTCGGCATCAAAGGTATTCATGCGGGGCATGCCGATAAAGCCGGCAACAAACAGGTTGGCGGGATGGTCAAAGACCTCCTGCGGGGTGCCCACCTGCTGGATCTCGCCGTCCTTCATGATAACGATGCGGTCGCCGAGGGTCATGGCCTCGGTCTGATCGTGGGTGACGTAGATAAAGGTGGTATCGATGCGCTGGCGCAGCTTGATGATCTCGGCACGCATCTGGTTGCGCAGCTTGGCATCCAGGTTGGAAAGCGGCTCATCCATCAGGAAGACCTTGGGATTGCGGACGATGGCGCGGCCGATGGCCACACGCTGCCGCTGGCCGCCGGAAAGCGCCTTGGGCTTGCGGTCGAGGTATTCGGTGATATCCAGAATATCGGCGGCTTCCCGCACCTTGCGGTCGATCTCCTTGGGGTCCATATGGCGCAGCTTCAGGCCGAAGGCCATATTTTCATAGACGGTCATGTGGGGGTACAGGGCGTAGTTCTGGAAAACCATCGCGATATCCCTGTCCTTGGGAGGAACGTCGTTCATCAGCTTGCCGTCGATATACAGTTCACCGCCGGAGATCTCCTCCAGGCCGGCGATCATCCGCAGGGTGGTGGATTTACCGCAGCCGGAGGGGCCGACCAATACGATAAACTCATTGTCCTTGATCTCCAGGTTAAAATCGTGGACGGCCAGCACGCCTTCCTCGGTCACCAGAAGATTGCTCTGCTTTTCCTTTTCGGGCTCGCCTTTTTTCTTCTTTTTGGGTTCCAGATTGGGGTAAACCTTTTTAATGTTTTTCAGTACGACATCAGCCATTACTTTCGCTCGGATCGGTCTGCCTTTGCAGGGCCTTTCTCGCAGCAGGGAAAGCAAAATTCCCTGTGCCTTACGGCAGGTCTCCACGCTGCCGCACCGGGAGCGCCCGGGTGGTGATTCCTCCTTTGGTTCGTCCCGGCCGGCCAGCATGTGGAGTGGCAGGGGGATCGGATTATTGGTTTTGCTGTCGGAAACGATTCCAGCAGCTGGCTTTATTGTAGCACCGGAACAGGGAATTGTAAATAAAGGGCGGGGGCTGCGGCGCACTTTTTGTAGAAATGCCATAAACGGGGCGCGCAGTTTGGGCATTTTGGCAAGGAAATGCGCCCGGGGGGCTTGGCGCGGTGCGGGGGATGGGTGTATAATAGCGGTATCAGGCAGGGAATGCGAAAGGCGCACAGACGGCGGAGCCGCCGCCGGGCGCAGCCCGGCGCCCCGGCGCCCCCCGCGGGGGCGCCGGGGGCCCGGCCGGCGAAGCCGGCCGGGTGCGGCTCCGCCATATGCCCGCACCCTGCACAAACCGGAAAGGAAGCGTAAGCCATGAGTAATATTCTTGCCCACCTGGAGCCCAAGGAAGTGTTCCGCTATTTTGAGGAGCTGGCCGCCATCCCGCACGGCTCCGGCAACACCAAACAGATCGCCGACTACTGTGAGCAGTTCGCCAAGGACCGCGGCCTGCCCCATGCCCGCGATGCCCACGATAACGTTGTCATCATCAGGGAGGCCGCCGCAGGCTATGAAACAGCCGCCCCCGTGCTGCTGCAGGGGCACCTGGATATGGTGTGCGAAAAGGCCCCCGGCTGCCGAAAGGACATGGAAAAGGAGGGGCTTGATCTGGCCGAGGAAAACGGCTGGGTCTATGCCAAAGGCACCACCCTGGGCGGGGATGACGGCATAGCCGTTGCCATGATGCTGGCACTGCTGGCCGAGAAGGAGCTGCCCGCCCCCCGTCTGGAGTGTATCATCACCAGCGATGAGGAGGTGGGGATGCTGGGCGCCGCCGCATGGCAGCCCACCCTTATCACCGGCCGCAATATGATAAACCTCGACAGCGAGGAGGAGGGCATTTTTACCGTGAGCTGTGCCGGCGGCAACCGCACCTACTGCCGCCTGCCCATCACCCGGGAGCCCGTTACCGGGCAGGCCGTTACCGTGAAGATCGCAGGGCTGGTGGGCGGCCATTCCGGTGTGGAGATCAATAAGGGGCGTGCCAATGCCGATATGCTGCTGGGCCGCCTGCTTACCGCCATCCGCAGCGCCATGCCCTGCCACATCCTTTCCGTTGCGGGCGGGCAGAAGGATAACGCCATCCCCACCGAAGCCGAGGCCGGGCTTTTCTGCGGGGATGCCGCCGCACTGACGGCGCTGGCCGCCGAATGGCAGACCCGCCTGCGCCATGAGTATGCCCCGATCGAGCCGGGACTGACCGTAAGCGTGACCGCCTGCGGCGAAAAAACCGCCGATGCCATGACCGAGGAAAGCGCCGACCGGGTGCTGTGCCTGCTGCTTTGCGTCCCCAACGGGGTACAGGCCATGAGCGGCAGCCTGCCGGGGCTGGTGCAGACCTCCCTCAACCTCGGTATCCTGACCACCGGGGAGGATGCCGTGGAGCTGCACTTCGGGGTGCGCAGCAGCCTGGCCAGCCAAAAGGAAATGCTGACCGAGCGCCTGACCGTATTAACCCGCCGGCTGGGCGGCAGCGTGGAGGTCTTCGGGGATTACCCCGCATGGGAATACCGCGCCGAAAGCCCCCTGCGGGAGCTGATGTGCGAGGTCTACCGGGAGCAGTACGGCGCCGAGCCGAAGATCGAGGCGATACACGCCGGGCTGGAATGCGGCCTGCTGTGTGAAAAGCTGCCGGGGCTGGACTGCGTTTCCATCGGCCCGGAGATGCTGGAAATTCACACCCCGCGGGAGCGGATGTCGGTTGCATCGGTCGGCCGGGTCTGGCGGTTCGTCCGTGAGGTGCTGCGCCGCAGCCGTTAATTAGGAATTCTGCAGGGACCGTGATACGGGCCCGCAGGGCAGGCCGCCCGCAGGGCGGCCTTGGTGGGCGGCCTGCGGCCGCCCACCGCCCCGGCTCCGCCGGGGCGCCCTGCGGGCCCGCCTTTTCCCCTCCCCGCCGGTCTGTCGCATGGGACGGTCCCCTGCCCCCCGGGCCTGCCCCTTGCAGCAGCCCGTGCAGGGCGCAGGAACCGGGGCGCAGCCCCCGGCGGCGGAGCCGCCGAAGCGGCCGGAGGCCGCTTGCCCGCCCGCAGGGCGGGCGGGGCTGCGCCCTACCTGCCCATCCCGCCTCTTGTGTAAATTGCCCAAGCCATTTCCCGGCATTTGCCCGCCAGCCCGCCAAACAGTCCCCCTTCTGCGGACAATCCCCAGCCTTTCCCGTTCCCTGTTTGTGGCATATTTACAAATAATAACCCCACCAATCGCCGAAAGCAAACAAAATTCCCCATCCGCCATCCCACTTTTTTGTCAAAACCGACCAATAAATGCTTGACAAATCCGCAGAATTGGGGTAAGATGGATAATGTACCGGCAGTAGTATCTGCCGGCATCTGGAGTATGTGCGTATGCAAAAACACTGGGAAGCTATGTCCGATGAGGCGCTGGCCGTGGCCGCCGCCAAAGCGGAAAACCGTGCCTTTACGGTGCTGGTGGCCCGGCTGCTGCCCCGTCTGCGGGCCATGGCCGATGGCTATCACCTGCCGGGACTGGATCGCGACGATCTGGTTCAGGAGGGCTTTTTGGGCGTGATGAACGCGGTGCGCCATTACCGTGCCGCCCTGGGGGAATTTGCCCCCTACGCCCTTACCTGCGCCCGCAACAGTATGGGCAGCGCCGCCCGCCTGGCTCTTTCCGGCCGGAATGAGCCCCTGCGTGACTACACCCCCCTGCCGGAGGATCACCCCGCCGGGGCGGAGATCCAGCCGCAGGCGCTGGTGGAGGCCGCCGAATGGAACGAGGAATTGCATCGGTGGATGCAGTCCGCCCTGACCCCCTACGAGCAAAAGGTTCTCCGGCTGTTTCTGGCCGGCTATCCCTATTCGGAAATAGCATCTCTTCTTTCTTCTCATTCCAAAGCTGTGGATAATGCCCTGCAAAGAGTCAGACGAAAGCTGCGACAGTTCTATTCCGCCCACCCGGTATCGACCTGAATTCATCAGGTGATATATAAAACCCCCTTATAACATCATTTGTGAGGGCAGAGATTCCAAAGCGAGGTAATGAAGAATGTACGAAGACAAGACTTTAGTATGCAAAGAATGTGGCAACGAGTTCGTGTTCACCGCCGGTGAGCAGGAGTTCTATGCCGAGCGCGGCTTTGCCAATGAGCCCCAGCGCTGCAAGGCCTGCCGTGACGCCCGTAAGCAGAACCAGAGAACCGACCGTGAGATGTTCACCGCCGTCTGCGCCAACTGCGGCAAAGAGGCGAAGGTTCCCTTCCGTCCCCGTGAGGACCGTCCTGTTTATTGCAGCGAATGCTTTGCGAAGATGAAGGAAGAGCAGTAATCAGACCCCTGATACCAGACTATCCTGCCGGCTGTCGAAAGACGGCCGGTTTTCTTTTGCGGGGGCTCATCACTATTTTTGAGTCCCGAAAACGAAGCCCCCACCGGATGGTGAGGGCTTTTGCTTTTTCAGTGGTGCTGCACCGGGTGGCCGCTGCGGTGGCTCGGGGCGGTCAGCCAGTCGGCCTTGTAATAATAAATAATAAGGAAAATGCTGCTGCACGCCCACGTGATGGGGTAGACCCAGTTCACCACGGCGATGCTGTGGAAGATGGGGGTGGCGATGGAGATGATTGCGACACGAACCACGCACCAGAAGGTCAGCATGGAGATCATGGGGATGACGGCACGGCCGGCGCCGCGCATGACTGCTGCCAGGCAATGGGTAAGCGCCAGCAGGCAATAGAACAGCGAGCAGGTATGCATCTTCTGGACGCCGAAGGCGATGGCCGCAGGCTCCTGCGTAAAGGCCCGGATGAGAAGGGGGGCCAGCCAGTACAGCAACAGCCCGATGACCTCCGCGATGACGACCGAGCAGAGGATGCCGAACCGGGCGCCCTGCCGGGTGCGCTTCAGCTCCCCGGCGCCCAGGTTCTGCCCGACAAAGGTGGTGATGGCCGCCGTAAAGCTGGTGATGGGCAGAAAGGCGAAGCCCTCTACCTTGCCGTAGGCACCGCAGCCGCTCATGGCCATTTCGCCGTAGGCGTTGATATTGGACTGCACCACCACATTGGCCAGTGCGATCACCGAGTTTTGCAGGCCGCTGGGCAGGCCGTAGGCCAGAATCATGCGGGTCATTTCGGGGTCAAAGCGGATCTCCCTCCACTGTACCCGGTACTCCCCGGATGCTGCGCTCATCAGCCGGCCCATGCACAGGAACACGCTGACGAACTGCGAAATGATGGTGGCCAGCGCAGCGCCGTCCACATCCATTTTGAACACACCGATGAGCAGGATATCCAGCACCACATTGGTAATGGAGGAGATGATGAGATAGTAAAGCGGGTGGCGGCTATCCCCCACTGCCTGCATGACGCCCCGGCACTGGTTATACATCACCAGGCCGATGCTGCCCGCAAAGTAGGTACGGATATAGCTGACCGACTGCGGCATGACGTCCTCCGGGGTGCCCATCCATTGCAGGATCTGCGGGGTGAAGAGCATCCCCACGACGGTGAGGAAAACGCCCGCAGCCAGACCGAAGGCGATATTGGTATGGATGGCCGAGCGCATTTTTTCGACCTCACGGGCGCCGAAGTAGCGGGAGACCACCACACCTGCGCCCATCGAGATGCCGCCGAAGAAGCCGACCAGCAGGAAGATGAGGGTGCCGGTGCCGGTGACGGCGGCGAGGGCGCTGTTGCCCAGCATATTGCCGACGATGAGGGCATCGGCGGTATTATAGAGCTGCTGGAACAGAAAGCCCAAAAACAGCGGCACCGCAAAGGAGACCAGCTGCTTGCCGATGGGGCCTTCTGTCATGCGGATTTCGGCTTTTGCCACAGTGATGTCATCTCCTTTTCCTTTTCTTTACACGCCCGGGGCGTTTTGGGGGCAAACTTACTGTAGTATAGCAGATTTCGAAGGGCGGCGCAAGGGGCGGCGGCACGTCCCGGCGGATCTGCGGTGGGGGAAGGGGCGGGCGGCAGCCCCGCCGACCGGAGGTCGGCGTAGGGGGCGCCCCCTGCGGGGGGCGCCCCCGGGCGGCGGAGCCGCCCGGGCTGCCGCCCGGTTCCCGCCCCCTGCAGGGGCCCGGAAAAGCATACATCCCGCCCCCGCCGCATATAGATGCACCAAGAACCCGCGTGAAACTAACTGGGGGGAGGTCATCTCATCGTGAAGGGGTTGCCGGAGGACCGGGCTGCCAAATTCGCCCGGTATATCATCGAAACAGGCGCCACCGTGCGGGAGACCGCAAAGGAATTCTGCATCTCCAAATCCACGGTACATAAGGATATCCAGGAGCGGCTGCCGCTTCTCAATTACCCGCTGTACCGCGAGGTGCGGGTGGTGCTGGACCGCAACAAGGAGGAACGCCATCTGCGGGGCGGGGAAGCTACCCGCCGCAAGTATGCCGCCCGCCGGGCGCGCGATAAAAAGTAAAATCCGCCGTCTGCCCCCAAAGCGGGAGGACGGCGGTTTTTCTTATGGGGGCCCCTGCAGGGGGCGGGAACGGGGCGCAGCCCGTTTCGGCAAAGCCGAAACACACGAGCGAAGCTCGTGTCGCCCGCCTGCGGCGGGCGGGGCTGCGCCCCGCCTCTCCCGCTTCGCAGTCCCTACGCCCCCGCAAAGCCGAATACGATGCCCACCACGGCGGAAAAGCCGAGGAACACTATGGGGTGCCATTTTTTCGTCTTTTTCAGGTTGGTGACGATAAACAGGAACACCGCCAGCGCCACCGCCGGCCAGCGGATGCAGCCGGGCAGCGCAGCAAAACTCCAATCCTCCGCCAGCAGCGCCACGATGGCCACCGAAAGCGCCGCCGAGGCGATCAGGCCGGAGGACGCCGGGCGCAGCCCGTAAAAGGCGCTTTCCACATAGCGGTTCTCCCGGAATTTTTGCAGGAAAAGGGAAACGATGATAATGATGATGATCGATGGCGCCACAAAGCCCAGCGTAGTGAAGATCGAGCCGGGGATGCCGCTCATTTCGTAGCCCACATAGGTCGCCATATTCACCCCGATGGGGCCGGGGGTGCTCTCCGAAATGGCGATCATATCCGCCAGCTGGGTGTGGGTGAACCAGCCGGTGCGGTCGCTTAAATCGTACAGGAAGGGGATGGTGGCCATGCCGCCGCCCACCGCAAACAGCCCTATTTTGAAAAACTCCCAGAATAAGCGCAGCAGCATCATTTGGCCTTCACCTCCCATGCCTTCAGCAAAATGCCGGCGATCCCGGCCGCGACAATATAGATCATGGGGCTGACGGAGGTGAACACCGCCCCGCCGAATACCGCCGCAAAAATAATGACCGCTTTCCAATCCACGATGGCGGCCTTTGCCAGCTTGACGACCGAGTTGATCATCAGCACGGCGACCCCCACCCGGATACCGGCGAAGGCGTTTTTCACGGCGGGCAACTCGGAGACATTCCCCAGTACGGCGGCGATGGCAATGATGATGACCAGCGAGGGGAACACCAGTCCCAGCGTGGCGATGACCCCGCCCGCTACCCCGGCGATCTTATAGCCGATGAAGGTGGATACATTGACGGCAATGGCGCCGGGGGTGCATTGTGCCAGCGCATAGTAGTCCATCATTTCCTGCTCGGTGGCCCAGCCGTGACGCTCCACCAGCTCGCTTTGCATCATGGGCAGCATGGCGTACCCGCCGCCTATGGTAAACAGCCCGATGCGGGCAAAGGTGATGAACAGCTGCCAGTATTTTTTCATGGTGTGGCCTTCCTTTCCTCACAGCTTTCCGTTTTAACAGGACTTTATTGTACCATTCCACGCGGTCGTATGCAACGGGAAAATCTCATCGGTGTCCTGCGGCTGCCCTTGCGTTAAAAAGGGGGAGGCGGCGGTGGGGGCGGCCTGTGATGCCGTCGCCTTGTGCCTGTTCTCGCATCAAAATAGCGGGGCGGAGTATCGGCGATCTTGCACCTTGTGCCTGTCCTTGTGTTAAAAAAGGGGAGGCGGCGGTGGGGGCAGCGTGTGATGCCGTCGTCTTGTGCCTGTCCCCGCATCAACCGGCAAAAGGGGGAGGGGTGAGGTTGGCCTGCACCGGTGTCCCCGCAATCATTTCCGCAGCCCGCAAAGAGAACTCCCCCGCCGGAGCAGGGGAGGGGGTACCGGGTTAGATTTTGGCGGGGTCGCCCCAGGTGAAGCCCTTGGCGGTCACGCCGTCGAT
Organism: Oscillospiraceae bacterium; assembly: GCA_004557855.1. Classification (GTDB taxonomy): domain Bacteria; phylum Bacillota; class Clostridia; order Oscillospirales; family Ruminococcaceae; genus Angelakisella. The sequence continues at coordinate 69,200 of SFFJ01000003.1, read as the reverse complement.
GACGTCCGCCAGGATGTCGGCGTTGGTTTTGCTGACGGCGTGCAGCAGGTAGATCATGCCGGGACAGGCGCTGTCCACGATTTTTTTGAGCGCCTCCGCTTCATTCGGCTGGTCATCGGTCAGCCAGTCCCGGTAGGCAAAGCTCCAGAAAATCGATTTGTAGCCCAGCTGCTGCGCCTCCGCCAGCGCACGCTCGCTGAAATTGCCCGAAGGGAACCGGAAATACCGCATGGTATAATCAAAGTTTTCCTTGACGTAGTTATGCAGCTTCATCAGGTCCTGCTCGGCCTCCTCCACCGAAAGCCCCGAATAGTTGGGATGCTTCCAGCTGTGGTTGCCCACCACGTGCCCCTCATCGATCATCCGCTGCACCAGTGCCGGCTCGGCCTTGGCAAAGTCCCCGGTGATGAAGAAAACAGCCTTGACTCCCTTTTCCTTCAGGGTATCCAGAATCTGCCCGGAAAGCCCGAACTCATACCCCTCATCGAAGGTGAGGTAGACCTCGTTGCTGTCCTCCTTGAGGAATATGGCGTCATACTGCCCGTAGGTTTTATTGTAAAGCAGGGCGCCCTGACTGCGGTTTCTCTCATCCTTGGGGCCGCCGGGCCCCCAGTCCTTGCTTTCGGTGGAAAGTCCCGAGAGCTTTTCCGCATCCACCCCGGCCGCCGCGGGGATATTGTTTTCATTACCGAGGTTATCATCCCCCGTTATGCCGTAGTCGCTGTCGTATTGGTTGCCGTTATTTTCGGTATCGCCGTGGGTGTCGTTCTGCTCCGGCTTGGTGGTTCCGGGGTAGTTGGGGTCGTTTTCATCGTAGGTGGGCTGGCAGGCGGTAAGCAGCAGCACCCCCGCCAGCAGCAGCGCCAGGCATCTTTTTTTCATGGGTTTTCCTCCTAATTTGGTATAATTCTTATGTTTTATACAGTCTGTAAATATTCTGTTCTGCCTTCCGCCTGTATTGTAACACATTTCGCCGCATAAATCCTCCCCAAAATCTGCAAACTACCGGTAAAATGAAAAATTTGCGAAGGCGGGGGGAGCTTTCGGGCGGGCCCCTGCAAGGGGCGGAGGCGGCCGCAGGCCGTTTCGGCGGAGCCGAAACCGGCGGGCGGAGCCCGCCGAAACCGCCCCGGAGGGGCGGTTTGGCCTGCGGCCGCCAACCTGCGCCTTGTGCGAAGCCAAGGAGGAAGCCATGCCGAATACCACCATCACCAAAGTACAAGCCCTTGAGATCCTCGACAGCCGGGGCAACCCCACCGTCCGGGCAGAGGTCACCCTGCAAAACGGGGCGACCGGCGCCGCCGCCGTTCCCAGCGGGGCCTCCACCGGCGGGCACGAAGCCTGCGAAAAGCGGGACGGCGACCCCGACCGCTACGGCGGTAAGGGGGTGCTGGCGGCCGTCACGGCGGTAAACCGTGAGCTGGCCGAAGCCGTTACGGGGCTGGACGCCGCCGACCAATGCACCATCGACCGCACCCTGTGCGAAGCAGACGGCACCGGGGATAAATCCCGGCTGGGCGCCAATGCGGTTTTGGCAGTCAGCCTGGCCGCTGCCCATGCCGCCGCTGCCGCGCGGGGCGTCCCGCTGTGGCGTCACCTTGTGGACCTGACCGGGCGGCACCCCTGCCTGCCCCGCCCCATGATGAACATCCTGAACGGCGGCCGCCACGCCCCCAATAACATCGATATTCAGGAATTTATGATCATTCCGCTGGGCACGGCAACCTTTGCCCGCGGGCTGGAACGCTGTGTGCGGGTCACCCACCGGCTGGGGGCGCTGCTGGAGGAGCAGGGGCTTGCCTGCGGGGTGGGGGATGAGGGCGGCTTTGCGCCCCGTCTGGAAAGTGAGGAGCAGGCGCTGGAGCTCATTTTACGGGCGATGGAGGACTGCCGCCTGACCCCCGGGGAGGATATGGCGTTGGCGTTGGATGCCGCCGCCGGGGAATGGCAGACCGAGGGCGGCCTGTACCGCCTGCCCAAGCAGGGCCTCCTGCGGGGCCCGCAGGACCTGTTATGCTACTGGCGGCAGCTGACCGAAAAATACCCCATTCTCTCGCTGGAGGACCCCGCCGGGGAGGACGACTGGCCGCTGTGGGGGCAGCTGACCGAAGCCCTTGGCAAGCGGGTGCAGCTTGTGGGGGATGACCTTTTTGTGACCCAAAAGGCCCGGCTGGAGCTGGGGCTTGCCCGCCGTTCGGCAAATGCGGTTCTCATCAAGCCCAACCAGGTAGGCACCCTGACCGAAACGCTGGAAACGGCGGCACTGGCGCAGCAGGCGGGGTACGGGGTCATCCTGAGCCACCGCAGCGGTGAAACCGAGGATACCACCATTGCCGACCTTACGGTGGCCACCGGCTGCGGGCAGATCAAAGCCGGGGCGCCCTGCCGCGGCGAGCGCACCGCAAAATACAACCGCCTGCTTTGCATCGAAGCGATGCTGGCGGGGGCAGACTGACGGGGAAGGGGCTGCCCCGGCCGGGATGAACGCAGAGCCGTCCTGCCGGGGAATAGCCGTTTTTAACGGGGCAGCCCCCTCTTTGCGAAAAGCGGCCCTGCCAAAAGCGACTGCCTGCCGCAGGGACGGGGCGCAGCCCCGGCGGCGGAGCCGCCGAGCCGGTGCTTCGCACCGGCTGCCCCGGCCGAAGGCCGGGGCGGGCTGCGCCCCTGTGCGCCCGCTGCAGGGAAAAAGAAAAGCAGGCAGGACCGCAGCCGTTTGCTGCTTTTCCTGCCTGTTTCGGTATTTGCCTTGTGGTCTCGGGCTTTGGGGGCCACCTATAAAAAAAGCGCCTTGCCGGCGTCTTTTTTTATCTGGTGACCCGGACGGGAATCGAACCCGTGTTACAGCCGTGAAAGGGCCGTGTCTTAGCCGCTTGACCACCGGGCCATTATGGTAGCGGTAGGTGGATTCGAACCGCCGACACTCCGGGTATGAACCGAATGCTCTAGCCAACTGAGCTATACCGCCATATGAGCGTGGTCATCACGCAATCGTTATTATACTAAATGAGAAAAGCCTTGTCAACATTTTTTTGCTTTTCTTCTGTGGAAATTTCGCGGTTTCGCCCCGAAGGGCCCCGCCGCCCTCGGTCAAAAATCCCATGTAACCGCCCGTTTTTCCCCGTTCCTTTGATAAAAACAGAGAATTGCGCCAAAGCCGGCATAATTCCTTGACCTTTTGCGGCGGATGCACTACAATAAAAAAAATATCTGCCCGGCCCGGGATACGGCGGGCGCCCTCCGCTTTGCCTCGGGAGCGCCGCCCCTGCGGGAGCGGCACCCCTCGCCCGCTGTGTGCGCCCGCCGGGAGCCCGCCCCGCCGCGCCGGGATAACATCAATTATAAGGGGGATCATTTGATGCTGAACACCGACCACAACTACAAGTTCCTGCCGGAAGCGCTCACCTTTGATGACATTTTGATGGTACCGGCCCACAGCTCCATTCTGCCCGCCGATATCAATGTCCGCACCCGTCTGGCCGGGGATATCCACCTGAATACCCCGCTGATCAGCGCCGCCATGGATACCGTCACCGAAAGCCGCATGGCCATCGCCATGGCGCGGGAGGGCGGCATCGGCGTCATCCACAAGAATATGCCCATCCGGCAGCAGGCCGATCAGATCGACCGGGTCAAGCGCAGCGAAAACGGCGTCATCAATAATCCCTTTTCCCTTTCGCCGGATCATCTCGTCAGCGATGCCGACCGGCTGATGGGCAAGTTCCATATCAGCGGCGTGCCCATCTGCGATGCCGACGGCCGGCTGGTGGGCATCATCACCAACCGTGACCTCAAGTTCATGTCCAGCTTTGATGTGCCCATCGGCGAGGTGATGACCAAGGATCACCTCATCACCGCCCCGCAGGGCATCACGCTGGAGGAAGCCAAGGCGCTGCTGCTGCGCAGTAAGGTGGAAAAGCTGCCCATCGTGGATGAAAACTTCCGCCTTACCGGCCTTGTCACCATCAAGGATATCGAAAAATCCAAGAAGTACCCCAACGCCGCCCGGGACAGCCACAACCGTCTGCTGGTCGCCGGTGCCATCGGCGTCAGCCATGATATGGAGGAGCGCGCTGCCGCCCTTGTAGCGGCCGAGGTGGATGTGCTGGCGCTGGACAGCGCCCACGGCCACAGCGAGAACATCCTCAAGGCGGTTTCCCGCATCAAGAGCCTTTACCCCAATATCCCCCTCATCGCCGGCAACGTTGCCACCGCCGCCGGTACCGAGGCCCTCATTAAAGCGGGCGCCGACTGCGTCAAGGTCGGTATCGGGCCTGGCTCCATCTGTACCACCCGTGTAGTGGCGGGCGTCGGCGTGCCGCAGGTCTCCGCCGTCTATGAGGCCGCCTGCACCGCCGCCAAGTATGATATCCCCATCATCGCCGATGGCGGCATCAAGTATTCCGGTGATATCGTCAAGGCGCTGGCCGCCGGTGCCAGCACCGTTATGCTGGGCAGCCTGCTGGCCGGCTGCGAGGAAGCCCCCGGCGAGAGCGAGATCTATCAGGGCCGCCAGTTCAAGAGCTACCGCGGTATGGGTTCCATCGCCGCCATGCAGAACGGCAGCAAGGACCGCTACTTCCAGGAGGGCAACAAAAAGCTGGTGCCGGAGGGCGTAGAGGGTCGTGTGCCTTACCGGGGCCCCCTGGCCGATAACATCTTCCAGCTGATGGGCGGTGTGAAAAGCGGCATGGGCTATACCGGCTGCGCCACCATCCCCGAGCTGCACGAAAAGGCCCAGTTCGTCCGCATCACCGGCGCCGGCCTGATCGAGAGCCACCCCCACGATATCTCTATCACCAAGGAGTCCCCCAACTACTCCAGCCACAGCTGATCATACCCCCCACCCATCCCCCTTGCCGCCGCAGGGGGGATTTTTGCCGGGGGTGAAAACCAGCCGCATATCATACGGGCAGGAAAAGCTTCCCTGCCAAAGCCCGTCTGCTCCGTCCGCAGCTGACAGGCATTATAGAAATCCCCCTTGCCGATGCAGGGGGGATTTTTGCGGCGTTTGGCGGGCAAAAATGAACCACGTGTAAAGTTTTTTCCAGTTTGGTAGACAAGCGGGCGAAAAACAGTTATAATAGGGAACGATATTACGCCGCCCAACCGGCGGCTGCCAATTTGGAGGAAGCGAAATGAACAAGTTTGTAAAAGTGCTGGCCATGCTGATGGCGCTGATGCTGTGCGTGACCCTGACCGCCTGTGCCGGGAAGCAGGGCAACGGCGATGCCGCTGTCAATTACAGTCTCGGTTTGACCACCGACGGCCGCTACGACGGCGTCAACCTGAAGGACTATGTCACCCTCGGCCAGTACACCGGCATCCAGTATGATGAAAGCACCCTGACCGTAAAGGAAGAGGATATTCAGAAGAAGATCGATTCCATTATGTCCAGCCACACCTACAAGGAGGATGTGACCGACCGTGCCGTTGAGGACGGCGACACCCTGAACATCGACTATGTGGGCAAGGTAGACGGCGTGGAATTTGAGGGTGGCAGCACCAAGGGTGCCGGCACCGAGGTCACCATCGGCGTCACCAGCTACATCGATGATTTCCTGGAGCAGCTCATCGGCCACAAGCCCGGCGAGACCTTCGATATCAATGTGACCTTCCCCGACTCCTACCCGAACAACCCCGATCTGGCCGGTAAGGAGGCCACCTTCACCGTGACCATCAATAAGATCATCGTCACCCATACCTTCGAGCTGACCGATGATTTCGTCATGGAGAACCTCAATAAGGACTACGGCTATACCTCCGTGGAGAATATGCGCGAGACCATCGCCAAGGACCTGCGGGAAAGCCAGGTGACCACCGCCCTGATGGAGACCATCTTCAAGAACTGCACCGTCAGCGAGGTGCCCCAGAAGCTGGTGGATAACGAGGTTTCCAATGTCATCAAGCAGCTCAAGTTCTCCGCACTGCAGTACAGCCTGGATTACACCACCCTGATGTCCTACTACTACGGCGTAGACAGCGAGGAGGCCTTCCGCACCAAGTACGAGGAGGATATCCGCAACAGCATCTCCCAGTACATGACGCTGCTGGCCATCGCCGAGCAGGAGAACCTCATCGCCACCGAGCAGAACGTGAAGGACTACTTCAAGGCCGAGAAGGACGCCGATGATATTTCCTCCTACGTGGAGCAGTACGGCTACGGCTATATTTACCGCGCCGTCACCATCAATAATGTCGGGGAGTTCCTGACCGCACAGAACCCCGCCCCCAGCTACACCGAGATCAGCGAGATCATCGTGCCCGCCGTTACCGATAATGGGGCCGATGCAAACGAGACCGATACCGAAGGTCCCGCCGCATAACCCGATAACCGCTGTAACCAGCCGCCGTGCCGAAAGGCGCGGCGGCTTTTGGCATGCAAAAGCCCTCCCCCGACGGGAACCGGGTGTTTCGGCCGGGGGAGGGAGCTTTATCCGGGGGAAGTATTGCTGCGGGGATCAGTCGTCTACATCAAAGGCTTCCAGGCCGCGCTTGGCTTCCACTTTGACATCGCCGTGGCGCACCATAAGCATGGTGAAGAACGCCAGCGCCACAAAGATGGCGGAATACAGGAACAGCACCGAATAGCTGACATGCTTGAGCAGCCAGCCCGCCACGATGGGGGTGACGGTTTGCGCCGCCATGCTGGCGGTGTAGTAGTAGCCGGTGAATTTACCGACATCGCTGCCCTTGCACATTTCCACTACCATGGGCAGGCTGTTTACATTGATGGACGCCCACGCCACGCCGACCAGTGCAAACAGGGCATACAGCGCCGGGTGGAAGGTGTTATTGGAAAGGGTATAGACATAGCCCGAGCCGAAGCAGGCGGTAAGCAGCAGCACGCCGAACAGGATGGTGCGGCGGCGGCCGATGCGGCTGGCGACGATCCCGACGGGGATATAGGAGCAGATGGCGCCGGCGGTGGCGATGGTCAGGCAGAGGGTGGCATCACCCAGGGCCATGCCCCACATTTTATCGGCAAAGGTGGTAAACCAGGTCTCGATGGCATTATAGCCGATGAACCACAGGGCGATGGACGCCAGCAAAAAGCCCAGGCTGCGGCGGACGGCGGGGGGCAGCTTTTCGTTGCCGCTTTCATCCACCTCGGCCAGGTTCCATTCGGGATGCTCGGCCTCCAGTGCCATATTTTCTTCATGCAGCTTTTTCTCGCGGATGGTGGCAAACAGCACGCCGACCGAAACCGCCATAATGCCCGCCACGATGGCGAATAGCGGCAGGTAGTTCACGTGCTCCAGGCCGGCCACCCGGCTGGAGGAATACAGCACACTGGTGATGACCAGGTACAGGATACCGCCCACGGCGCCCATCAGGTTGATGATGGCATTGGCGCGGCTGCGCAGGGGTTTGGGGGTCAGGTCGGGCATCAGGGCGACCGCCGGGGAACGGTAGGTGCCCATGGCGATGAGAAGAAGTCCCAAAACGGCAATAAACAGCACCAGCTTGGTGACCGAGGGGTTGGCGGCGTAGCTGTTATCCAGAATGGGCAGCAGCATCATCAGCAGGATGGCGCAGCCTGTCCCGCAAAGGATGAAGGGCATCCGGCGGCCCAAACGGCTGCGGTTTCTGTCACTGATGGCGCCGAACAGCGGCAGCAGGAACAGGGCCAGTACGTTATCGGCGGCCATGATGATACCGGAGTAGGTCTCATCCAGATGGAAGGTGTAGGTCAGGATTTTGGGGATCACGCTGTTATACATCTGCCAGAAGGAGCAGATGGACAAAAACGCAAGTCCCACCAGAATGGTGCGCTTATTGTTGAGCTTCATGGGTAAAATAACATCTCCTCTGATATAATGGGGGTCGCGCTGCTCCTATCATACCTTAAAATGGGGCAATTTACAAGGTGGAGAAGTGAGAAAAAGTGGGTGATAAAGCCTGCTTGTTGAATGCTAAATGAAACTATGATAGAATATTTGTACAACTCATAGGAGGTCAGCATGGGAATAATAAAGGATTTATTTGTAACTCCAAAGATGATTGGCGCATGGGGAGAAAGAGAAATAGTAAATAAACTTAAGCTAATAAACCCGTTTGGAAAAAATGGAAAAATACTGAGAAACATATATATCCCGAAAGAAGATGGAAGCACAGCGGAAATAGATGTCGTATATATAACAACAAAGGGATTATTTGTAATAGAAAGCAAAAACTTTTCTGGGTATATTTTTGGAAACGAAAACAACCGAAATTGGACGGCTACGCTATATGCGGGAAAAACATGGTTCGGAAGAAATAAGGTTGAAAAATACCATTTTTACAATCCCGTATGGCAAAACAACTCCCATATAAGGGCACTTAAAAATTATCTTGGCACCAATCTCCAGGCAATTTCCATTATCGTTTTTTCAAACCGATGTGAAATAAAAGCGCTTTCCATGGAACGAGACTGCACATTTATTTGTAAAGAAAAAGAGCTTCCTCATGTAATAAAAGATATTTGGCACTCATATCCAAGCATTCTCGACGATTTGCAGATATACTCTATTTATGATTCTCTAAAACCATTGACCAACCAAGACCAAGCGACAAGAGAAAGGCATATCAAAGAGATTATGTCAAAAGAAAGCGGTGAGGTGTGTCCTGTATGTGGAGGAAATCTCATCCTTCGAACAGCAAAAAAGGGGATACAGACAGGCCATCAATTTTGGGGATGCTCCAACTATCCTAGGTGCAGATATACAAGAAATCTGTAACTCTCTAAAAGCAGGTTTTACAAAATCCCGCTTGAACCGGCGGGGGAAGTTTGGTACAATAGGCGGCATATAGGGCACGGCCGTGCGTCGGGGCCCTGCCGGGGGCGGGGCCGGGCCGCAGGCCCTTTCGGCGCAGCCGAAAGCCGCAAGCGGAGCTTGCGGGCCCGCCCGGAGGGCGGGCGGCCTGCGGCCCGGTTCCCGCACCCTGCACAAGCCCCCGAAGGAGAAAGGAGCAAACCATGATCTTACGATATCTTGCGGCTGCAGCAGCGGCCTACCTGCTGGGCAGCATCAGCACCGGCGTACTGTTAAGCCGGGGACTGTTCCACGATGATGTACGGCAGCATGGCAGCGGCGGCACCGGCGCCACCAATATGCTGCGCACCTTCAAGCTGAAGGCAGCACTGGCGACCTTTGCGGGGGACGCCGCCAAGGCGGCGGCTGCCGTTTTGCTGGGGCGTGCCATCGCCGGGTTTGATGGCGGGTGTGTTGCGGCGGTTTTTGTCATCGTGGGGCATATGTGGCCGCTGTTTTTCGGCTTCCGGGGCGGCAAGGGCATTGCCTGCACGGTGGGGGCGGCTGCGGTGCTGTACCCCGTCCTGCTCCTGCCGCTGGTGGTGCTGTGGGGGATCCCGGTGCTTCTCACCCGGTACATTTCGCTGGGTTCCATCATCGGTGGGGTTGCACTGACCCCGGCGGTAGCCGCCTGGTGCCACGGGCAGGGGCTGGCGCCGGCCATTCCCGTAGGGTGCGCTGCCGCCATGACGCTGCTGATCCTGTGGGCGCACCGGGAAAATATGGCGCGGCTGGCCCGCGGAGAAGAAAATAAGGTTTGATGCCGTAGGTTGGTGCAAGGGGCAGGGCCGGGGCGCAGCCCCGCCCGCCTGCGGCGGGCGACACGAGCTTCGCTCGTGTGTTTCGGCGGAGCCGAAACGGGCTGCGCCCCGGTTCCCCACACCCTGTACCGGCCCCGATAGAGAAATATGACCCGCCGGCCTTCCGGCAAGGAGGAGAAAATGAAGATCGCTGTACTGGGCAGCGGTGCATGGGGCACCGCCCTTTCGCTGCTGCTGCAAAAAAACGGCCACGAGGTCACCCTGTGGTCCTACTGCGAGGAGGAATGCAGCGCCCTGCGGGAGCGCGGCGAGAATAAAATGCTGCCGGGTGTCCCGCTGCCGGAGGGCCTGCCCCTGACCCACCGGGAGGATGTCGTGGCGGGCTGCGGGCTGGTGGTCTTTGCGCCGCCCAGCTACGCCATGCGGCAAACCGCCCTGCGGGTCAAGCCGTACCTGATGCCGGAGGCGGTGCTGGTAACGGTGGCCAAGGGCGTGGAGCCGGAAAGCGGTCTGCGGATGTCCGAAATACTGGCGGAGACGCTGCCGGGGCATCCCATTGCGGCGCTTTCGGGGCCTTCTCACGCCGAGGAGGTAGCAAGAGAAATGCCTACCGGCTGTGTTGCCGCCTGCGCCGACCGGGCAGTCGCCGAATGGCTGCAGGGCATCTTTATGAACCCGTCCTTCCGGGTTTACAGCAGCACCGATATCACCGGGGTGGAGCTGTGCGGCGCCGCCAAAAATATTATTGCGCTGGCGGCCGGCATGGCCGAGGGCATGGGCTGCGGCGATAACGCCAAGGCGCTGATGATGAGCCGGGCGCTGGTGGAGCTTTCCGCATTGATTAAGGCGGCGGGCGGAGAGGAAACCACCTGCTTCGGGCTGGCCGGCATGGGGGATATGATCGTGACCTGTACCTCGCCCCATTCCCGCAATCACATGGCAGGCGTTGCCATCGGTCAGGGGGCGCAGGTGGCCGGTGCCCTGGGCGAACGCCGCGCGGTGGTGGAGGGCTACTATGCCGCCCAAAGCGTTACGGCGCTGGCCGAAAAGCTGGGGGTGCGTATGCCCATCTGCCGGTGCGTCCACGCCATTCTGTTTGAGGGGAAAAACCCCTCCGCCGCACTGACCGAGCTGATGCTGCGGGATAAACGAAGTGAATTTTAATGGCAAGGCCCCCGGAGGGGAAGCGGCAGGCTTCCTTTCCGGGGGCGGATTTTTTCTTTGCGTGGGCTTTCCGGGCGCAGCCCGAACCGTCCTCCGGACGGTTCCCGCGGCCTTCGGCCGCGGCGGCGGTGCGAAGCACCGCCGGGGCTGCGCCCGGTCTTCCAACGCCCCGCTGCCGGCTCACAGCAGGGCAACGACCGCCACGCAGCCGGCCAGCAGCACTACCCCACACAAAAGCAGCAGCCAGAAGACCCATCTGTTATCCACGCAGCGCAGCACATAGCTCCGCTTCGGCTTTTTTGGGTCGAACCAAACCGGCAGCACCGTTCCCACGGGGTACTGCTCCGCCATGGGGTTGCGGCTCACTCCGATGATAGAATTGCGGCTGCGCTCGATGTGCAGAACCCCGTTTTTCTCATAGCAGCGGCAGGCATTCCCCGCAAGGGGCGTGCGGATGGTACGGCTTACATACCCCCGGTAGCGGGGCCCGGTCACCCGGTATTCCCGCCCCTCTGCCGTATAGCGCACCACCGACAGATGCACCGCACTATTCTCCCCGCCGTAGCAGACGGCGCTGTATCCCGTTACCGTCCCGTTGGTACGGCAGGTGCAGCGCTGCTCCATCACCAAATACCGATAACCGACGGTAAAGGCCAGCAGGAGCAGCACGCCCCCGCCCACGCCCAAAAACAGCCCGAACACCAGCCTGATGATCTCCGTCTCCGTCATTCTCTCGTCCCCTTTCTCCGCGGTGCCTTCTCCACAAAGATAGCGAACCTCTGTGAAAAAGTCAAGCCCGGAAAAAATCCCCGCCGTGCAGCGGGGATTTTGGTTTATTCTTGCGGCAGGTCTACCTTAATGGCCAGCTCGGCCAGGGATTTATCCTCCACCTCGGCGGGGCAGCCGCTCATCAGCTCGCTGGCGTTCTGCACCTTGGGGAAGGCGATGACCTCCTTGATGGACTCCTTGCCCAGCAGCAGCATCACCAGACGGTCCAGGCCGAAGGCCATGCCGCCGTGGGGCGGTGCGCCGTACCGGAATGCCTCCAGCAGGAAGCCGAAGCGCTCCTCGGCGCTTTCGGGGGTGAAGCCCAGTGCCACCAGCATCCGCTCCTGCAGCTCCATGGTGTTGATACGGATGGAACCGCCGCCGACCTCGCAGCCGTTCATGACCATATCATAGGCACGGGCACGGCAGTGGCCGGGGTCGCTCTCGATCATATCGAGGTCCTCCAGCATGGGGCAGGTGAAGGGGTGGTGCTTCGCCATGTAGCGTCCCTCCTCCTCGCTGTACTCGAACAGCGGGAACTCGGTGACCCACAAAAGGTCGAAGGTGCCCGGCTCGATGAGACCGAGCTTCTGGGCAAGGTGGTTGCGCAGCTGGCCCAGCGCATCATACACGACCTCATTCTTGGCGTCGGCCACGATGAGCAGCAGGTCGCCCTCCTCGGCGTCCAGCGCCTTGTGGATGCCGGCGATCTCCTCCTCGGTGAGGAACTTTTCAAAGCTGGAGGAACGTCCCTCGTGGGTCCAGCGGGTGTAGGCCAGCCCCTTGGCACGGTAGGTCTTTACAAAATCGGTCAGCTTATCGATCTCCTTGCGGGAGAGCTTTTCGGCAGCGCCCTTGGCATTGATGCCCCGCACCGAGCCGCCCCCGGCGATGGCGCCGGAGAATACCGCAAAGCCGGTATTTTTCAGGATCTCGGAGAGATCGTGCAGCCGCAGGTCAAAGCGGGTATCGGGCTTATCGATGCCGTAGTTATCCATGGCGTCTCGGTATTTGATGCGGCGGAAGGGGGTCTCGAGCTCCTTGCCCAGTACCTCCTTAAAGACGCGCTTCATAAAGCCCTCGTTCATCGCCATGATGTCCTCCTCATCGATGAAGGACATTTCCACGTCGATCTGGGTGAATTCCGGCTGACGGTCGGCACGCAGGTCCTCATCACGGAAGCAGCGGGCGATCTGCATATAGCGGTCAAAGCCGGAGCACATCAAAATCTGCTTATACAGCTGGGGGGACTGGGGCAGCGCATAGAATTTACCCTGCTGCACACGGCTGGGCACCAGGTAGTCACGGGCGCCCTCCGGGGTGGATTTGATGAGCACGGGGGTCTCGATCTCCAAAAAGCCGTTGGTATCGTAGTAGTCACGGGCCACCTTAACAATGCGGTGGCGCATGGCGATGGCGCTCTGCATTTCGGGGCGGCGCAGGTCCAGGTAGCGGTACTTCAGGCGCAGCTCCTCCTTTACGCCCTTGCTGTCATCGCTGATGGCAAAGGGCGGGGTATTGCTTTCGGCCAGCACCCGCAGCTCGGTCACATACACCTCCACCTCGCCGGTGGGGATCTCATGGTTGACCGACTCCCGCTGACGCAGCACGCCGCGGGCCATCAGCACATATTCGGCACGCACCCGCTGCGCCTTGGTCAGCACGGCGGGGTCGGTTTTATCATCGAAGGCCAGTTGCACGATGCCGGTACGGTCCCGCAGATCGATAAATACGAGGGTGCCCATATCACGGGTTTTCTGCGCCCAGCCGCATACCACCACTTCCCGGCCTATCATTTCCGGGGTGACGGTGCCGCAGTAATGGGTGCGCTTGAGGCCTTGCATGGTATCTGCCATAAGTTTTGCACTCCTTTTGTTTTGGGGATATTGCTTTCCCGGGATCGGGCGGCCACGCCTCCGCTTTTTGTCGGGACGACCTCGTCCGGTCGCCCTCCCCCGCTGCGGCGCGCCCGCCCGCTTCTGCCCGGTGAGCAAAATCTGACTTATTAACAACTAATTATAGCACGAATAGGGGCGGTGTCAAAGGGTTTTGCAAAAAAGAAACCGCCGCTCGGCGGGAAGGGCGCAAAACGGCGCCAACCGCCATTACCCCGCCGCAAAGAAAACCCCCGCCTGCGTTTGCGGCAAGCGGGGGAAATGTTTCAGCGATCGATCTTCTCGGCGGCTTCGGCGGCGGCCGCAAACCAGCCGTTCTGCATCTCGGTTTCAAATTCCGGCAGGAAATGCGCAAGGGATATGGGCTTGGCGGTGCCGGTGGCCATCTGCTTCAGCTGGGCGGAGCCGCTTTGCAGCTCGCTGTCCCCCAGCACCATACTGTACAGGGCGCCGATTTTATTGGCATACTTCATCTGGGCCTTGACGCTGCGCCCCATCAGGTCGCACTGGACGGCATAGCCCTCCCGCCGCAGCTGGGTGGTCAGCCGGAACGCCTCCTCGGCGGCCGCCTCTCCCATTGAAGCGATATAAAGGTCGCACTGCTGCGGCTCGGGGAAATCGCAGCCCTGCTGCTCCATCACCATGATCAGCCGTTCCAGCCCCATGGCAAAGCCGATGCCCTCGACATCCGGGCCGCCCAGCTGACGACTCAAGCCGCCGTAGCGCCCGCCGCCGCACAGCGCCGGGAAGCCGGGAACCGAGATCTCAAAGACGGTGCGGGTGTAGTAGTCCAGCCCCCGCACAATGCCGGCATCGATGGTAAAGGGGATATCGGCATCCTTCAGCAGGGTCTGCACCTTTTCAAAATGATCCCGGCAGTCCCCGCACAGGTAGTCCAGCACCCGGGGGGCGCCCTTGGCGATCTCGCCGCAGACGGGGGATTTGCAGTCCAGGATGCGCATGGGGTTTTTCTCCAGACGCTCCCGGCAGGTCTCGCACAGCTCCTCCCGGCGCCTCTCAAAATACGCCCGCAGCGCCTTGTGGTATTCCGCCCGGCAGGTGGGGCAGCCGATGGAATTGACGGCAAGGGTCAGGTCCTTCAGCCCCAGGGTCTGCATTCCCTCCCACGCCAGCGAGATGACCTCGGCATCGGTGACGGGCCCGGTGGCGCCGTAGCATTCCACCCCGAACTGGTGGAACTGGCGGTAGCGCCCCCGCTGTGCCTTTTCATAGCGGAAGCAGTTAAAGACATAGCTGACCTTGAGGGGCAGGGCATCGCCCAGCAGCCCGTTTTCAATGGCCGCCCGGCAGATGCCGGCAGTCCCCTCCGGGCGCAGGGTAACGGAACGGTCGCCCTTATCGGTAAAGGTGTACATTTCTTTATTTACCACATCGGTGGTATCGCCCACGCCGCGCAGGAACAGCTCGGTATGCTCAAAGGTGGGGGTGCGGATTTCGCCGTAGCCGTACAGCGCCGCCGTGGAAAGCAGGGTGCGCTCGACATACTGCCAGCGGGGGGTCTCGGCGGGGAGAAAATCATTGGTGCCGCGGGGGCGTGTGGTGAGGATGGCCATAGGGGTACTTCCTTCCTTTTTACGAAATGGCGGCATAGCGCCGGTCTGTGGTTTATTTTATCACAGCTTTGCCCAAAAGGGAAGAGGGTAGGGGGCGCAGCCCGTTTTGGCTCCGCCGAAACACACGAGCGAAGCTCGTGTCGCCCGCCTGCGGCGGGCGGGGCTGCGCCCCCGGGCCCTCCCCCCGCACAATTGCGGGCGGTCAGGCTTTATTGTCTGCTCCCCCGGCTGCCAGGGCTTTCAGCAGCTCCATGGCGCGGCGGTACCCGGCAAAGCCCAGCCCTACTACGCTGGCTTTGGCCGCCATCGCCACATAGCTGCGGTGACGGAACTCCTCCCGGCGGCTGGGGTCGGAGAGATGCACCTCAATAACCGGCAGCGAAACCGAAAGCAGTGCGTCCATCAGGGCGATGCTGGTATGGGTATAGCCCCCCGCATTGATGATGATGCCGTCCGCCCCCTCAAAATAGGCGCGGTGCACCTCATCGATGAGGGCGCCCTCGTGATTGGACTGGAACACCTCGATTTGAAGGCCCAGCTCCCCGGCGGCCCGGTGCAGGTAGTGCTCCAGGTCGGCATAGCTTTCCTTCCCGTATATTTCCGGCTCCCGGATGCCCAGCATATCAAGGTTGGGGCCGTTGATGATAAACAGTTTCATGGTTTTCCCCCGTTCGGTTGGTTTTTGTGATCGCTTCGGATAGAGCCCGTGCAGGGGGCCCATTCGGGCCGCAGGCCCGGCGGCTCCGCCGCCGCAGCGGGCTCCGCCCGCTGGGCCGCCCCCTGCGGGGGCGGCCGGCCTGCGGCCCGCCTGCCCCTTCCCGGCTCTCTGCTAAAACTGTCGGAACCCCCGTACCGCCGCCGCGGCAGCGGCCTCGGGCGTTTCGTTATTCTCTACGGTAAAATCGGCAGCCGCCCGGTACAGCGGCTCCCGCCGCCGAGCCAGCTCCCGTATGTCTGCGGAAAGCGGCCGGCCGGCGGTTTGCAGCTGCGCCACGGGGCGCTGCAGCCGGCACAAAAGCCCGTTTTCCCGCAGGGCGCAGATGTTCTCCTCCCGCAGCACCGCACCGCCCCCCGCCGCTATCACGCAGCCGGTTTTGGCGGCCAGCCCGCGGATCAGCGCCTCCTCCCGTTCCCGGAAGTACAGCTCCCCGTGGGTCAGCAGCTCCTCCTCGGGGGTGATGCCGTACTCGGCCCGGTACTGCTCATCGCAGTCGATGAATTCCCGGTTCAGCAGGGCGGCCGCCAGCCGTCCCACCGTGGTTTTGCCGCTTCCCGGCATCCCGATGAACACCAGATTGCGGCGCTCGGCCAAAACCTCCCGCCACACCTGCAAAACCGTTTCCTCCGCCGGGGTCGCCGCACCGAAGGCGTATTCCGCCGCCGCAGCCTGTGCGGTCAGCATCAGCAAGCCGCCGCAGGCGGGAATCCCCATGGCGGCAGCCTGCTGGCACAGTCGGGTCCGCAGCGGGTTGTAAATCACATCCGCTACCCCATTGCAGTGCGGGAATGCCCGAAGCTCCAGCGGGGAAACGCCGCTTTCCGGGGCCATCCCCACCGGCGTGGTATTGATAAGATAAAACGCCCGGTCCCCATACCGTTCGGCCAGATTTTCATAGTTCAGCTCTCCGGTGCGGCTCACCACCGCTATTTCGGCGGCGCCCAGCTCCTCGGCGGCAGCCTTTGCCGTATGGCCGGTCCCGCCGCTGCCCAGGATCGCCACCGTTTCCCCCGTCAGACTCCGGCCGTTCTGCCGCAGCAAAAAGGTTAACCCCGCAAGGTCGGTGTTGTCGCCGGTCAGGGTGCCGTCCGGCCCCTTCACCAGCAAATTCACGCTGCCGCAGCGCTGCGCCGCGGGGGTAAGCTGCGCGCAGTAGGGCAGCACCCGCCGCTTATAGGGGATGGTCACATTCACCGCCGCAAAGTCCTTTTCCCGCATAAACCGGTCAAATTGCTCCTCCGGCAGCGGATGCAGCTCATAGTTCACCCCGGCCAGCCGCCGGTGCAGCTGCGGGGAAATGCTGTGGCCCAGCGGCCACCCGATCAATCCATATTGCATCATGACCCTCCTTTTTACTTCCCGCTCCCGCCCGGTATCGGGGGCAGGTCCTGCTCCTGCTTTTTGGTGCTGTCCTTTGCAAATTGCGCTCCCGCCTTGGGGCGGGGAATAGGGCAAGCACCTATCATTACTGCTTATCGCGGGGCGCTCCCGCTTTTGGTTTGGATATATGAACTTTCCTTTTTGTTCCGATTATTACGGGAGGAAAGCCCCGCTCCCGCTTTTGGGGCGGATATATAATCTGCTCTCTATCGGTATGGATTTTTGCAGGGCAGCCCGTTCAGGTTGGATATCATAGCCCTCCCTTTCGGGCAGGCGTGGGGGCAAATACCGATCCCCACCGGTCGCTGCAGGGTCAAGCGCAAGCCGCTCCCCGCTTTTTGCGGGATGCCGCACATTTTCCGCCTGCATCAAAGCCGCAGCCGGGCGGGCACCGGTTCACTGCAAGGCGCAGGCCGCTGCAGAGGGAGGGCGCCGCAGGCGTTTCGCCCTGCGGGCGAAACCGACGGCGAAGCCGTCGAGCCCGCCCCCCTGCGGGGGGCGGGCTGCCTGCGGCGCCCCCCGGCGGGTCTGCACACGCCCGGGGTCACAGCCCCTCCCGCAGCAACCGCAAAAGCTGCGGCTCTTTCATCCTGCGCAGGGAACAGTACCCGATCCGGTGCGGCAGCACCACCGTCAGCTCCTCGCCCTGCCGCTTTTTATCCGCCCATAAATAGGGCAGCAGCTCCTCCGGTTTGCAGCGGTAGCATAGCGGCAGTCCCCGCCGCTTCAGCGCTGTTTTTATGCGCTCCGCCGCAATGGGCTCGCACCAGCCCAGCGCTGCCCCGGCCCTTGCCATCGTCGCCAGCCCGATCGCCACCGCCTCGCCGTGGCTGATGGTATAGCCGCTGTGCCGCTCCACCGCATGGCCCACAGTATGCCCCAAATTAAGGGAAAACCGGATGCCGGCATCCTGCTCCTCCTGCGAAACGACCGCAGCCTTATAGGCGGCGCAGCCGCACAGCACATCAAAATAGTCCGGCTCCGGGGCGGCGACCAGCGGCCACAGCTCCTCCCCGGCCAGAACGCCGGTTTTGACCGCCTCTGCCATCCCCGCTGCCAAAGCCGCTTCCGGCAGGGTCGCTAAACAGTCCGGGTCAATAAAAACGGCCAGCGGCTGCCGGATGACCCCGGCCAGATTTTTCCCGGCAGGCAGGTCCACCGCCGTTTTCCCGCCGATGGCGGCATCCACCCCGGCCAGCAGGGTGGTGGCAGCATAAGCAACGTCCATCCCCCGGTGGTACAGGGCCGCTGCCAGCCCGCCCACATCACAGGCGGAGCCGCCCCCCAATACCACCAGCAGGTCGCCGCGGGTCAGGCCCTCCTCGGCCAACCGTTCCAGCAGTCCGCCCAGTACCTCCCATGTCTTACCGGCCTCGCCGGCAGGCAGGGACAGGCGGGTGGGGCGGTAGCCCGCCCCCTCCAGCGACTGCATCACCGCCGGGCCGTACAGCGGGAACACCGTTTCATCGGCCAGCACTGCAGCCCGGCAGGGCGGATGCAGCGGCAGCAGCCTTTCGCCCACGGTGTGCAGCAGCCCTTTTTCTATCGTGACGGGGTAGGGGTGCGGAGTATTAACGGGGAATGTCGGCATGGTTTCGCCGCCTTTCTGGGGGATTTTCGCAAGACACCGGTCTTTTGGCTTTATTATAGTATAACCCGCCGCAGGACGCAAGAAAACCGGCGGCGGGTTTTGCGGGGCTCCTGCAAGGTGCGGGGCCCGGCCTCCCGCGGTTTGCAGAAGCCCTAAAGGGTATCACCACCCCCGCAAAGCAAAACCCCCGCCGTGGCGGGGGGATGAATGGGGCGGGGTTATGCCTTGGGATTGACAATATCGCGCCAGTCCAGGTCGCCGTTTTCCAGCGCATGGATCATCGCCTCGGCGGAGGCAATGTTGGTGGCGTAGGGGATGTTATACACATCGCACAGACGCAGCAAGCTGGCCTCGTCCGGCTCGGTGGCCTTGGCGCCGATGGGATTGCGGAAATACAGCAGCAGGTCGATCTCGTTGCAGGAAATGCGGGAGGAGATCTGCTGGTCGCCGCCCTGGCTGCCCGCCATAAAGCAGGTGATCCGCAGCCCCGTCGCCTCTGCGACCAGCTTGCCGGTGGTTCCGGTGGCGCACAGGTTGTGGCGGCTTAAAATGCCGCAATAGGCGATGCAGAACTGTACCATCAGTTCCTTTTTGGCGTCGTGGGCAATCAGTGCGATATTCATGTAAAAATGCCTCCTTTGGCAATGTAGGGTTCTTTTTTATGGGATTACGGCCGGTAAACGGCCAATAACGGACAGCTTTCCCCGCACAGGCGGGCGGCAATATTGCCGGTGGCGGCGCTGAAGGGCAGGTCGGCATCCGCGGGGATCATCCCCAGCAGCCGCGCCCCGATGGCATCCAGCACCGCATCCAGGTGGGCATAGCCCAGATCCTTCGGCAGGCGGCGCCCCACCCGGTTAAAGACGGTCCGCAGATTTACGGCCCCCTGCCCGGCCCACCAGTCGGCGGTCTTGGCAGCGGCAGCGATCCCCTGCGGCGTCACATCGGTCACGAGCACCAGCGTTTCAGCGGCGGGCAGCAGCCCCTTTTGCAGCGCCCCGGCACCCGGCGGGCAGTACCACAGCACGGCATCATAGCAGTCGCCGTTTTGCAGCTCCTCCCGCAAAAGCTGGACACCGGCAGCCTCCGGCACCCAGTCGATGGCCGAAGGGCCCTGCAGCAGGGTCAGGCCGGGGGTGGCGGTGGGCAGCAGGGCATTTTCCGGCACGCAGCGCCCCTCCAGCAGGTCGCACAGATCAAACAGCCCCTCCTCCCGGACATCCAGCAGGCCGTTCATGCGGCGCAGTCCGGCGGTGGCCTCCGCCAGCAGCACCCGTTTGCCCTGCCGGGCCATCTGCCGGGCCACGGCGGCGGTAACGGCGGCGCTGCCGCACCCGCTGCAGCCGGCTGTCATAACAATGCTTCGCATGGCGGCCGGCCTCCTTCGGGTTTTTTAGTGTGCAGGAAAAAATAAGCTGCCGAACAGCTTTCCACGTTTATCTTATCATATCGGCTGCCAAAATGCAAAGGGTTGCTGCCCCCTCCGCAAATTTTTGTGCAGGTTCCAGTACAAAAGCACCGCCGCTTACTGCACCCTGCCAAATCGGGAGGGCACAGGCCCGCAGGGCCGGCGGCTTCGCCGCCGTGGGGGCGGCCTGCGGCCGCCCCCAAACCCGCCCTCCGGGCGGGTTGCCCTGCGGGCCTTCCGCACCCTGCACCGGCTTGCGGGGGGCGCACCGTGAGATACCCCCGCCCATGGCGCCTCCGCCCGGTTCCTGCAGGGTGCCTTTCCCCCGGCCTCTGCCACCCGCCCGGCCCCACAGAGCCCACCCTCTGCCCGCCGACCCCCGCTTCCTCGGCATCCCCCTGCAAGGTGCCGGCATCGGGTCGCAGGCCGTCCCGCCCTTCGGGCGGGACCCCCGGCGCAGGGCGCCGGGGCGGCGGCTGCGCCGCCGGGCCTGCGGCCCGCCTGCTCCTTTCCCACCTCACCGCTGCCGCCGGGCCTGCGGCCCGCCTGCCTGCCCCTTCCTCAATCCCTCGTCCGCCCCCAAAACCCAAGCCCCCGACTCTCCCATTGGGAAAGCCGGGGGCTTGCACCTTTTTGCATATAAACAGCCTTACGGCTCCTCGGTTCGGGCTGCGGCCTGCCGCGCCAGATAGTCCAGCTTGTTCTGGTGGTAGGCGCCGTCCTCGCCGAAGAAATACTCCTCCAGCACCGCCTTGGCCACCGGGGCGGCACGGTCGCCCTCGTAGCCCTTTTCGATGATGACCGCCACGGCGATCTCGGGGTCATCGGCCGGGGCATAGCAGATAAAGCAGGAATTGACCAGGCCGTCGCCCCGTTGCGGGGAGCCGGTCTTGCCCGCCACCACGATATCCACCCCGTACATACTCCAGGTCTTACCGCGGGCGCTGCCCCATGTGCCGTAGCTGGTACCCCGCCCGTAGGCGTCGTTGTAGCAGCTGCGGGTCATGCCCTCCCGGATGGCGGCCCATGTGCCGTCCTCGGCCTCTATGGTCTCCACCACGATGGGCTGCGCCTCGTACAGCACATTCTGCATATTGTAGTCCCATATTTTATCCACCAGATGCACCTGCATCCGCTGGCCGCGGCTGGCCAGGGTGGCGGTATAGCTTGCCATCTGTAAAATGGTGAACTGGTTATCCAGCTGACCGATGGCCGATTGCAGGTCGTAGCTGTCGTACCATTCCTCGCCGATGGCGGCACGGGTATCCGGGGAGGAAAGCTGTCCCGCCAGCTCGGGGATCTCAATGCCGGTGGCGTGTCCCATCCCCAGGGAATAGCTGTATTCATTGATGGTCTCGATGCCCATCCGCCGGCCCATATCATAGAAGAAGATATTGCAGGAGACCCGCAGGGCGTCTATCACATTGATGGGCCCGTGCACCCCTTCGCATACCGGCTGATAATCCCGGTAGTAGGTATAGCGGCCGGTGCAGTTCACCCGGTCGGCGGTGGTCACGGTGCCGGTATCCAGCGCCGCCAGCGAAACGGCGGGCTTATAGGTGCTGCCCACGGTGTACAGGCCCTGTGTGGCGCGGTTCAGCAGGGGAGAGGGGGTTTGCTGCACCATCTCGGAATAGCCGGTGTAGTAGTCATTCAGGCTGTAATCGGGGTAGCTTGCCATGGCGATGACCCCGCCGGTCTTTACATCGATGGCCACCACGGCGCCGGCCTCGGCCTCCTTACCGCGGGTGGCCGGGGCGTTTTTATTCAGGTAGCTGATGCGGTCGGCCAGCCCCTTCTGGGCGGCGGCCTGTACCGTCTGGTTCAGGGTCAGCTGTACGGTGTGCCCCGGAACGGCCTTTACCGTTTCCTCCACCCGCACCACGCTGCCGTCCTGGTCCTGCACCACGGTGCGCAGACCGTTTTGCCCGCGCAGCTCCTC
This sequence comes from Oscillospiraceae bacterium, assembly GCA_004557855.1. Taxonomy (GTDB): domain Bacteria; phylum Bacillota; class Clostridia; order Oscillospirales; family Ruminococcaceae; genus Angelakisella. Next base: position 47,207 of record SFFJ01000003.1, on the reverse strand, counting down.
CTCCATCACCTGCTCTATGCCCCGCTTGCCCACCGTATCGCTGAAGCGGTAGCCCGACGGATTGGAAAGGGAATAGGTCTTGCCCTCCTCCTTCAGCCGGTTATATTCCTCGGCGCTCACCGAGCCGGTGACCCCCAGCACATGGGCGGCCAGGTCGCCGGTCAGGTAGGTGCGGACCGGGGCGGTGGTACCGTCCACGCCGGGCAGCTCGCTGCTTTTCTCCTTCAGGGCGGCCAGCAGCGCATCGCCGATATCATTGGCAAAGGTATAGGGGTTGTAGTCGGAAAATTCCGATTGGGTCATGGTATAGCGGATCCCCGCCAGCAGCCGCTGCTCCTCGGCGGTATAGCGGTACATCCGGTACTGCGTCCGCAGCGAAGCGATAAGCTCCTCATCGGTGGCAGCCGGCGTTTTGCGGTAGGCCCGCAGCCAGTCCAGCGTTTCGGCATCGCTTTTGCCCTCTATCTTATTGCGGGAACGCAGCCGGTCCAGCACATCGGTATCGGTGTAGTCGTTCAGATTATACAGGTCCCGCAGCCAGTACATGGCGTCCTCCGGGGTGGCGGCATCGCTTAATTGCAGCTTGCTGCGCAGGGCCCGCAGGGCGTTCTCGTCCTCCCCGGTAAAGGTATAGGGCTCCTCCCGGCTGATGGGCAGCTCATCCCGCCATTCACAGCCGTAGTCCCGGCACAGGTCGGTCAGCTCCAGCAGCAGGGGGTTCAGCTCCTGCTCGGAAAAATAGTTGCTGTCGATGGTGATATTGCAGACGGTTGTATTGCCGGTAAAGGCCCGCCCCTCGGCATCCACGATCTCGCCCCGGGCGGCGGAGGTCTGCTGGGTGGTGGAAACGCCCATGGCCGCCTGACGGGCGTAGTCCGCACCGTCCCGCAGCTGGGTCAGCATCATCACCACCGTAAAGAACAGAAAAACGGCGCCGACGGCAGCGCCCAGTATGATATAGCGGTTTTTCTCGTTGGGGTACATGGGTCGGCTCCTTTCTACGGGCTTGCGGCAGGGGAAGGGGAACGGGGCGCAGCCCCGGCGGCGCCATGCGCCGCCGCTGCGGCCTGCGGCCGCAGGGCCCGCCCCCTGCGGGGGGGGGGCCGGGCTGCGCCCCGCACCGGGCCCCTGCACAAATTACAACTTCAGCTTACAGTCTGGTATCGGTGCGCTGCTCTGCCATGCGGTGCAGCGCCCGCACCGGGTAGTACAGCGGCACCGCCAGCACCGCCGAATAAACGGCATGGGGCAGGTCGTACCGCAGCAGCACCGGGGCCGCACCGGCCACCCCCGCCAGCGAATACCGGAACAGGAACAGCACCACCCGGCAGAAAAACGCCGTAATCAGCACCGCTCCCGCCAGAATAGACAGGCTGGGCTGCAGGTAGTTGCGGATCACCAGCCCGCAGATAAGCCCCAGCACCGTCAAAAAAAACATATAATACCCCATGGGGGCAACGGTATATAGGTCGCACAGGTACCCGCAAAAAATGCAGAATAATACCCCCGGCAGCTCCCGCTCCATGGTGGCCACCAGCACCGCCAGGGCCGCCAGCGGCAGCGGCCGCACCCCCCCGATCTCCAAAAGACCGGGGATCGACTGCAGCCGGAACAGCAAAAGCGCCATCAGGGCATAGGCGCCGTATTTCAGGATATACCAGCGGTAAAGCTCCATGCGGCGCCCTCCTTTGCTTTCGTTTATCGTCTCTGCCGGCGGCGTGGGTTCGGGGCGCAGCCCGCCCCGTCCTCCGGACGGGGCCTGCGGCCTCCGGCCGCAGCGGCGGTGCCTTGCACCGCCGGGGCTGCGCCCCTGCCCCCGCCTCCTGCACGAATCTTTATCTTACGGCGCCTCGGGCGTCTCGTCGTCGCTCGTCTGGGTCACGGTAAAATCGGTAATGACAAATACCTGCCGGGCGTTTTCCGGCCGCGCGGAAAGGGCCACCGCCCCCTCCTTGGTCAGTCCCGTATCGGCCAGCACCACCCCGGAAAGGTACCCCACCGTCAGTCCCTGCGGGATCTTCTCGCCGTAGCCGCTGGTCAGGACCAGGTCACCGGCCGACGCCTCGCTTTGCAGCCGCAGGTAGGTCAGCCGGGCGCTGTTCTCCTCCCGCATGGATGCATCCCCGGTCAGAATGCCGGTATCCAGCGTGGTACTGTCCAGCACCCCGATATTCACTGCGGGGTCCATCAGCGTCAGCACCCGGCAGTAGCGGTCGCTCACCCGCCCGATGATGCCCACCAGCCCGTTTTCGGTAATGACCGGCATCCCGGGGGCAATGCCCTGCGCCTGCCCGATGTTGATGATAAAGGAGCCGGAAGGGTCGTCCGGCACACGTGCGATGACGGTGGCGGGCTCCAGCGTGTAGTCGGCGTTGCTGTCGCTGATGCTGAAGAACCGCCGGTACAGATCGTTCTGGTTTTTCAGCTCGTCATAGTCGGCCTGCCGCCGGGTCAGCTCATCCACCTGGCGCTGCAGGTCCTCGTTCCGCTGCTGCAGCTCCCGCCCGTGCAAAACAGGCTGGAAAAAATCCTCCACCGCGTTGCCGATACCGGCAAAGAACTCCCCGAAGGGGGTCGCAATGGCCCCGCCGATATGGGAAAGGGCGGGCATCAGCCCGCCGGTATATACCGCACGCAGAAAGAACGCCAGTACCGCAGCCAGCAGCACGGCGATGATCTTAAAGGTCTTGCTGCGAAAAAAGTCTTTCATGCTGTATCGTTCCCTTTACGGTCATTTCCGCCCTCAATGGCTGGGGCGGTTATCGAAGAACAGGCTGCGGGAGAAGGTCTCCGGCGTTTCCAGGATGGCGCCGGTACCGCGGGCCACGCAGTCCAGCGGGTCCTCGGCGATGAATACCGGCATCCCGGTCTGCTGCGCCACCAGCTTATCCAGCCCGTGCAGCAGGGCGCCGCCGCCCGCCAGCGTAATGCCGGTCTCCAGGATATCGGCGGAAAGCTCGGGCGGGGTACGCTCCAGCGTGGTCAGAATCGCATCCACGATCACACCGATCTGCTCACTCAAAACCTCGCGGATCTCGGCCGGGGTCAGGGTGACCTCCTTGGGGAAGCCGTCCACCAGGTTGCGGCCCATCACGGAATAGGGCTCCTCGCCCTCGTAGGGGGCAGCGGAGGCGATGGCGATCTTGATCTCCTCGGCGGTGCGGTCCCCGATGAGAACGTTATATTTGCGCTTCACATAGGCGATGATCTCTTTCTCGAATTCGTCCCCGGCGCTGCGCACACTGCGGGAGGCCACAATGGACCCCATCGAGATGACCGCCACCTCTGCCGTTCCGCCGCCGATATCCACGATCATGCAGCCGGTCGGCTCGGCCACGGGCAGCCCCGCACCAATGGCCGCTGCCATCGGCTCCTCCACTATGGCCACCTGCCTGGCGCCCGCCTTAAAGGCGACCTCACGCACGGCACGGCGCTCCACCGCCGTTACCCCGCTGGGGATGCAGATGACCACGCGGGGACGGTTAAAGGTCACACTTCCCAGCGTCTTTTTGATGAAAAGCTGCAGCATACTGGCCGCAATATCAAAGTCGGCAATGACGCCGTCCTTGAGGGGGCGCACCGCCACAATGGAAGCCGGGGTGCGTCCCACAACCTCCTTGGCCTCATCGCCCACGAATTTTACGGTATCATTGCGGATATCCACCGCCACAACGCTGGGCTCCCGCAGGATGATGCCCTTGCCTTTCATATAAATAAGGGTATTGGCCGTACCCAGGTCGATGCCGATATCTCTTGCCATAGCCGTCTGCTCTCCTTTTATCTGTGATGTTGGCGTAGTCTGCCGCTCTACCTGCTATTATAGACGATAAATCCCCCGACCACAAGTTAAAGAGTGTAAATTTTTTGTGGAGTAATCCCGGTTTTTCGGGGGAGGATAGCTTTATCCGGCCCTGTGCGGAGATCCCAGCCCCCTTTTTACCCCCTGCAAGGTGCGGCTTCGGGGCGCAGCCCGCCCGCCTGCGGCGGGCTGCCGGCCCCCTGCGGGGACCGGCCGGCGGTGCTTCGCACCGCCGGGGCTGCGCCCCTTCGCCCGAATTCCCGCCCCTTTTGTTCCACCTGCACCAAAAACCGCATTTTTCACAGGGGAAATTTTCACTTGTTAAAAATCTAATTTATAGACTACCCCATTTAGGGGTGATAGAATTGAATTAAAGAACCATAAAAACGGGGTTTTTTCGTCAAAATTATAACGCTGCCGTTATAACTGTGACAAACCCCAGCCGTGCGGAGGTACCAACCGATGAACAGAAGCATGAAAACCATGGACGGCAACAGCGCCGCAGCCCATGTGGCCTATGCCTATACCGATGTCGCCGCCATCTATCCCATCACGCCCTCCAGCGTTATGGCGGAGCTGACCGATGAGTGGTCGGTCGCCGGGCGCAATAATTTGTTCGGCGAGCCGGTTCGGGTCATCGAGATGCAAAGCGAGGGCGGTGTGGCCGGAACGGTCCACGGCTCTCTGGCGGCCGGTGCGCTTACCACCACCTTTACCGCCTCGCAGGGCCTCCTGCTCATGATCCCCAATATGTATAAAATGGCGGGCGAGCTGCTGCCCTGCGTCATCCACTGCTCGGCGCGGGCGCTGGCCACCCATGCCCTTTCCATCTTCGGCGACCACAGCGATATCTACGCCTGCCGGCAGACCGGCTTTGCCATGCTGTGCAGCAGCAGCGTGCAGGAGGTCATGGACCTTGCCCCCGTCGCCCATCTGGCCGCCATCAAGCGCCGTATCCCCTTCCTGCATTTCTTCGATGGCTTCCGCACCTCCCACGAGATCCAGAAGATCGAGGTATGGAACGATGAGCAGCTCGAATCGCTGATGGACCGCGCCGCGGTGGATACCTTCCGGTACCGCGGGCTTTCCCCCAACCGTCCCGTGCTGCGCGGTAGCGCCCAGAACCCCGATATCTTCTTCCAGGAGCGTGAGGTCGCCAACCAGTTCTATGATACCCTCCCCCGTGTGGTGGAGGAATACATGAACAAGATCAACGCCATGATCGGCAGTGACTACCACCTCTTCGATTACTACGGCGCCCCCGATGCCGAGCAGGTCATCGTGGCCATGGGCTCGGTCTGCCAGACCATCGAGGAGGTCATCGACCACAAGCTGGCCCGCGGGGAAAAGGTCGGTCTTATCAAGGTGCGCCTGTACCGCCCCTTCAGCCGGGAGCACCTGCTGCGTGCCCTGCCCGATACCGTCAAATCCATCACCGTGCTGGACCGCACCAAGGAGCCCGGCTCCATCGGCGAGCCGCTGTATTTGGATGTCGTGGCGGCGCTTCAGGGCAGCCGGTTCCAGAATGTCCCCGTTTATACCGGCCGCTACGGGCTGGGCAGCAAGGATGTCACCCCCGGTCAGATCTTTGCGGTCTACCGCAATGCCAAAACCGGGCAGAAGCCCCGCTTCACCATCGGCATTACCGATGACGTCACCTATCTTTCGCTGCTGGAGACCGATACCCCCGATACCACCCCCAACTCCACCTACTGCTGTAAATTCTGGGGGCTCGGCTCGGACGGCACCGTGGGCGCCAATAAAAACTCCATCAAGATCATCGGCGACCACACCAACCTGTATGCGCAGGGCTTTTTCTCCTACGATTCCAAAAAAAGCGGCGGGCTCACCGTCAGCCATCTGCGCTTCGGCCGGGAGCCCATCAAATCCACCTATCTTGTCACCAAGGCCGACTTTGTGGCCTGCCACAATCCCGCCTATCTCGGCAAATACGATATGGTGCATGATATCAAGCCGGGCGGCATCTTCCTGCTGAACTGCGGCTGGAGCCTGGAGGAGCTGGAAAGCCGCTTCACCGGCGAGGGCAAATCCTATCTTGCCAAAAATAATATCCGTGTTTTCACCATCGATGCCAACGCCATCGGCAAGGAGCTGGGGCTGGGCGGCCGGGTCAATACCGTATTGCAGGCAGCCTTCTTCCGGCTCACCGGCATCATCCCCGGCGAGGAGGCGCTGCGCCTGATGAAGAACGCCGCCACCCGGGCCTACGGCGCCAAGGGGGACGATATCGTCGCCATGAACCACGCCGCCATCGAGCGGGGCTTCCATGACGCCAAGGAGTTTTCCATTCCTGCCCACTGGGCGGAGCAGCGGGGCGATTTCGTCAGCTTCTATGCCACCGGCCGGGACCCCGAGGTGGTGGAATACGTCAACCGCATCCAAATCCCCGCCGACCTGCAAAAGGGCGACGACCTGCCCGTTTCCACCTTCCTCGGCCGGGAGGACGGCCACCTGCCGCTGGGCACCAGTCAGTATGAAAAGCGGGGCATCGCACCGGAGGTTCCCACCTGGCTGCCGGAAAACTGCATCCAGTGCAACCTCTGCTCCATCGTCTGCCCCCACGCCGTCATCCGTCCCGCCGCCATGACCGAGCAGGAGGCTGCGGCCGCCCCCGCCGGGATGGCCACCCTGCCCATGACGGGGCTGGAGGGTCACCGCTTTGCCGTCACCGTCAGCGTGATGGACTGCACCGGCTGCACCCTCTGCGCCGGCATCTGCCCCGGTAAAAAGGGCCAGAAGGCGCTTTCCATGGCCCGGCTGGAGGGCGAAAAGCCCCGCCAGGTCTACTTCGATTATGCCCGGGAGCTGCTCCCCAAGCCTGCCGTACTGGAAAAATTCCGTGCGGATACCGTAAAGGGCAGCCAGTTCCGCCAGCCCCTGCTGGAATTCTCCGGGGCCTGTGCCGGCTGCGGGGAGACCCCCTACGCCAAGCTGCTCACCCAGCTGTTCGGCCCCCGTATGTATATCGCCAATGCCACCGGCTGCTCCTCCATCTGGGGCGGCTCGGCGCCCGGCATCCCCTACACCAAAAACGAAAAGGGGCAGGGCCCCGCATGGGCCAACTCCCTCTTTGAGGACAACGCCGAATACGGCTACGGGATGTATCTGGCGCAGGATACCATGCGCCGCCGCCTCATCAAGGAGGCCGAGGCGCTGGTAGAAAACATCGAGGCCCCGCACGAAAAGGAGGCGCTGGAGGGCTATCTTTCCACCCTGGAGGACGGCGACCGCAACCTTGCCGCCACCGATACCCTCATCGAGGTGCTTTCCAAGAGCCTTGACCCCCGCGCCCAGCAGCTTTTGCACCACAAGCAGTTCCTTTCCAAAAAATCCAACTGGATTCTGGGCGGCGACGGCTGGGCCTATGATATCGGCTTCGGCGGTTTGGACCACGTGCTTACCACCGGCGCCGACGTCAATGTTCTTGTCTTTGATACCGAGGTCTACTCCAATACCGGCGGGCAGATGAGCAAGGCCACCCCCACCGGTGCGGTGGCGCAGTTTGCCGCCGGCGGCAAGGAGGGCACCAAAAAGGACCTTGCCTATATGATGATGACCTACGGCAGCGTTTATGTGGCGCAGGTTGCGCTGGGCGCCGATTTCAACCAGACCCTCAAGGCGTTCCGGGAGGCCGAAAGCTACCCCGGGCCCTCCCTCATCATCGCCTATTCCCCCTGCATCAATCACGGCATCCGGGGCGGTATGGTCAATGCCGACCTTGAAATGAAAAAGGCGGTGGAATGCGGCTACTGGAACCTGTTCCGCTATGACCCCCGCCGCAAGGCCGCCGGACAGAACCCCTTCCAGATGGACAGCAAGACCCCCACCGGCGATTATCAGGCCTTCCTGAAGAACGAGGTGCGTTACAGCTCGCTGATGCGGGCCTACCCCGAGCGTGCCCACCGCCTGTTCGACCGCGCCGAGGTCAACGCCGTCGGCCGCCACGAGCGCCTGCTGCAATGGGAAGCACTCAGCGGCAAGCTGGTGACCGCCGAAGCCGAGGAGCAGCAGCGTGAAGCCGAAAGCCGCCGCGCCGAAGCGGAGAAGCAGTAACCCCTCCCCGAATTCCCGCAAGACGAAAAACCGGGCGCAGCCCGTTTCGGCTCCGCCGAAACCCGCGAGCTTCGCTCGCGGCGCCCGCCCGCCGCAGGCGGGCGGGGCTGCGCCCCGCCCCCTCTATCCCTCCCCGCAAAGCTCCCCAAACCGCAAGCTCCCCCGACCACACCCGGCCGGGGGAGCATTTTTCGGTTGTCACACCCCCAAAGCCGCCGGGAGCGCCGCCCATTAAGAAAGCCCCCTGCAAAATACAGGGAGCCTTCTTAATTATATTAAGGAGAAGAAAATGATCCGATTGATAAAGCAGCGCTTTGTTATTTCTCCGCACCCTCCAGAATGGCCAGGCTTGCGGAAACACCCAGACGGTCGGCGGAAGCCTCCACCATCGCCATCGCTTCATCGTAGTTGTGGATCCCGCCGGAGGCCTTGACCTTCATATGGTCTCCCACCACGGCACGCATCAGGCGAACATCTGCGGCAGTTGCCCCGCCGGTACCGAAGCCGGTAGAGGTCTTTACAAAATCCGCTCCGGCCTTCAGGCTCATCTCGCAGGCCGCCTTCTTCTGCTCATCATTCAGGTAGCAGGTCTCTATGATCACCTTGACCGTGGTCCCCGCCGCAGCTTCTGTCACCGCCTTGATGTCATTGTAAACAGCTTCGGTATTGCCGGCCAGCAGGGCGCCCACATTGATGACCATATCCACCTCCTGCGCTCCCTTGGCGATCGCATCCCTTGTTTCAAACGCCTTGGCCTCGGAGGTATTGGCTCCCAAAGGGAACCCGATCACGGTGCAGACCTTCACATCGCTGCCCTTCAGCAGGCGTGCGCACTGCTCTATATTGCAGGGATTGACGCATACGGAGGCCGAACCGATCTCCATTGCCTCCTTGCATAGCTTTTCGATCTGTGCCGGGGTCGCCGTTGCCTTCAGCAGGGTGTGGTCCATCATACCGGCCAGTTCTTTCTGTTTCATTATGTATCCCTCCGGTTGGCTTTCTGCCTTTATAATATTTTGATTTTTTCTCTGACGGAAGCCTCCACCCGACGGAACCGTTCCATCGCAACCCCTTCGGCAACATGGAAGTTCTCATCCGCGCTTGTGTTTTCCAGCGTGATGGAGGAGCCGACCATTCCCTTGATCGCCGCCGTGATGATATCATCTCCGGAAACATAGTTGTACAGCAGGCTCCCGCAGAAGCTGTCGCCGGCCCCGGTGACATCCACCACGTGTTCGGCACAGGAGGGGATGGAATAGAATACATCCTCATCCTTCAGGTAAAGGATCGCCCCCTGCGGTCCCATCTTCAGCACCACAATAGGCGGGCCCATTGCGGAAAGCTCCCGCATATGCTTTTTGTAGTTATCGATATCAAAAGCAAGCGGAATATCAAAAAACTTCGTAAATTCATCCTCGCTGGGAAGAACCACGCTCACCCGGCGCAGAATGCGTTCCCATTCTTCCCTGTATTCCGGGAAAAACCACTCATAGTGGGGGTCCACCTGGATCCACGCATCCTCCGGAAGCGTATTGATGAGATCCGCCAGCGGGTACAGCGGCAGCGGGGAAAAGTGGAACCCCCGGGCCTCCTTATAGCTTTCCGGGATCTCCGAAGGAACGGGCGTTGCTTCTTCCCGGCTGCAGGAATCATGGTGGATCACCCAATGGCGGTACCCGTCTGCATCATACAGCAGCCACAGATGGATTCCCTTCTTATCCATCGGCACCATCCCGGCATCATTTATCGCACGGTGTCCCCGGATATGCTCGATGCAGCTTTGATTGTAGCTGGAGCCCAACCGGGTCACCAGCCCCACATCGTGGTCCGAGCCCCAGTAGGAGGCGCCGGAAGCCGCATAAACCCCGGCTCCCCCGGTGGATTCAAACCGGCAGGTCCCATCATATTTGATCAGATTATCAGTTGTTGTGTGCCCTATGCAAACAACCTTCACACGGTTTTGCACAGTACCCCTCCAAACTCCTGTTACTTGGCGGCAGCCATTTCCACTGCAATATCCGCAGCCAACGCAACATTATTATAAACCAGCTTGATATTGGCCGCAAGGCTCTCGCCGCCGGTCAGCTCTTTTACGGTGCTCAACAGGAACGGCGTGGATTCCTTGCCGTGGATGCCCTTTTCCTCTGCCAGCTCCACCGCCTTTTGAATCGCCGGCTCGATCACATCGTGAGGGACCTCATACTCCTCCGGGATGGGATTGCATACCAGCATACCGGTGCGCATCTTCAGCTCCTTCTGTACCGCAAAGGCGTCTGCGATCTCCCGGGGCGTATCCATCCTGTAATCCACCTCAAAGCCGCTTCTGCGGGAGAAGAAGGCAGGCAGCTCCTTGGTGCCGTAGCCGATAACCGGAACACCCTTTGTTTCTAGGTATTCCAGCGTCTTTCCCAGGTCAAGGATCGCCTTTGCACCGGCACAAACGACCATAACAGGCGTCCGGCCCAGCTCATCCAGGTCGTTGGAAATATCCATGGTTTCTTCCGCCCCGCGGTGAACGCCGCCGATCCCGCCGGTCGCAAAGACCGAGATACCCGCCATTTCGGCAAAGAACATCGTAGCGGAAACGGTGGTGGCGCCGTCCAGCTTTTTGGAAATACAGGTGGAAATATCCCGGCGGGAAACCTTGCGCACCTCGGCGCCGTGCTTGCCCAGATATTCGATCTCCTCTTTATTCAGCCCGACGATGAATTCCCCGTTGATCACACCGATGGTCGCGGGGACAGCGCCGTGGGCGCGGATGATCTTATCCACCTCGTAGGCGGTCTCCACGTTCTGGGGATAAGGCATCCCGTGGGCGATAATCGTCGATTCCAGCGCCACGACCGCACGCCCCTCGCTCAATGCCTGTTTTACCTCATCACTAATTCTAACGCAATCTTTCAGCATGGCTTATTCTCCTTTTTCTTGCTTTTCTTTCTTTTTTGGAAGTCAGGAACGAATTTCACAGTAATGATCATAATGATCACGCCCAGCAAAATTCCCGTCATGGCCTTCGGCACGCCGCCGAACATCTCCACGGCGATCGAGCCGCTTGTCATAGCGCCCATAAACAGCGCCGCAAAAATGATGCCGATGGGATTCCCGTTTGCCAGCAGCGATACAACGATTCCGTCGAACCCCAGGCCGGAGGCGAAATTCACCATAAAGCGGCCGTAGTTCCCCAGAATTTCCACCGCGCCGCCCAGCCCGGCGATCATGCCGGTCATCGCAAACACGATCATCTGCTTTTTTCTCACATCCAGGCCCATAAAGGTGGAAAATCTCTCATTGGCCCCGATGATCTCCGTTTCATAGCCCAGCACCGTGTGGCGGTTAAACAGCCACAGCAGCACCGCCGCTACTATGCCGATGATCAGTCCCGTCGTCACGTTGGTCCGCGGGATCAAAACCGTCAGCCGTGCCGCCTCTGCCACATATTCCGTGGAGCCCGCCTCGCCCAGCGTGCCGGGAACGTAGAACGGGTACCGCACCAGATACTCCGTAAACAGGATGGCAATATAGTTCAGCATCAATGTGATAACAATGATATTGGCCTTGAATTTTATTGAAATCCATCCTGCCAGCATGGACCAAAGCATGCCGGCAAGCATCGCCGCCAGGATCGCCAGGGGGATCAGAACCACCCGGGGCAGGCCGGTAAAGGTAAACCCGACCCAGGCCGCCGCAAATGCGCCCATGTACAGCTGGCCGTCTGCGCCGATATTGAACACGCCGCAGCGGGCTGAAACCGAAAACGCCAGCGCCGTAAAGATCAGCGGCGTCGCCCAGCGGAGCGACCGGGCAACATTATAAAGGTTGCCGAACGCCCCCTTGAGCAGGATGGAATATATTTCGATTGGATTTTTCTTGGATACCAGAAGGATAACGGTGTTGATCAAAAAAGCACAAATCAAGATCACGGCCAAACGGAGTGCCGTTTTTCCGATCCCTTTGATCCTGTCATTCTTCTTCATGTTGATCCTCCCTGCTGTCCGCGAACATCATTTCACCCAGTAGAGTCTCATTGGCGTCCGCACGGTTTACCTCGCCCGATTTTCTACCGTTATACATCACCATAATACGATCACTCAAATCCATGATCTCATCCAGGTCAGCCGAGATCAGCAGCACCGTTCCGCCGTTTGCACGCACATTCTCCAGGGATTGACGAATGTACTCCGAGGAACCGATATCCACACCGCGGGTCGGCTGACAGGCTATTACCACATCCGGCTCGGCCGAAAGCTCCCGCGCCACAACGATCTTCTGCATATTGCCGCCGGAAAGGCTGCCGCAGGTATCCTGTTCGCTGTTCGCTTTTATGCTGTACTGGCCTATCAGCTCCTTTGCATAGGCATTTACGTTGTTCCACTTCATTATCCCGTGCTCGGAGATCTCTTTTCGATTGTGCCGGCCTGTAATTACATTTTTCGCAATGGACAAATTAAGTGCCAGGCCCTCTGTCATTCTGTCCTGCGGGATATGGGCCATGCCGCCGTGCAGCCGCTGCGTAACGGTGTCCTTGGTAATGTCCCTGCCCCTCATCAATATCGTGCCGGAGGACGGCTTCAGCACACCGATCAGCGCTTCCGCCAGCTCGGTCTGCCCGTTGCCCTCCACGCCGGCCACACCCAGTATTTCTCCTGCGTGCAGCTCGAATGAAACATGATCCAGTGCGCCCTGCCGGGTTTCGGAATCATAGCAGAGATCCTTCACCTGCAGCAAAACCTCTCCCTTTTCCTGCTGTCCCTTCTGGATTCCCTTAATATCCGCCCCGATCATCATTCTTGCAATATCGCGGATCGTTACATCCTCTCTCATCGCGCTTCCGGCAATTTTTCCGCCGCGCAGCGCAACGATGCGGTCCGCGATCTCCATAATCTCCCGCAGCTTGTGGGAGATGAATACCACCGTTTTCCCGTTGGCGGTCAGCTTGCGGATGGTATTGAAAAGCTCGGAGGCCTCCTGCGGGGTCAGCACCGCAGTCGGCTCGTCCAGAATCAGGATCTCCGCTTTCCGGTAGAGGGCCTTGATGATCTCTACCCGCTGCATTTTGCCGACGCTCAATTCGCTGACCGGAACGTGCAGGGGAACCTGAATATCAAATTCCTCCTGCAGCTTGGCAATCTCCTGATCAAATTTGGACGGGTTCCAGAAAAATTCTTTTCCGGGGTTATATCCCAGCACGATATTCTCCGCCACCGTCAGGGAAGGGGAGAGCATAAAGTGCTGGTGAACCATACCGATCCCCAATGCAATCGCATTACTGGGAGAACGAAGGGTAATGGGCTTCCCGCGGTAAAGGATCTGCCCCTCATCGGGCTGCAGCATCCCGTACATGATATTCATCAGTGTGGATTTCCCCGCGCCGTTTTCACCTACCAGCGCTATTACCTCTCCTTTTCGGATGCAAAAGCTGACATTGTCATTCGCAACGGTATTGCCAAATCGCTTGGTAATCCCCTTCAGTTCGAGTTCACATGCAGCAGGCATCATATGCATCTCCTTCCCGGGAACCGGTATGGTTCAAATGGTTCAAGTTATTAAAACAGCCGTTAAAGCTTACCGCTTTTCGATATTGCGCTCTACAACGACCTCACCGCTGATGATCTTGGCTCTCATTTCCTCCACCATCTGCAGGGCGGCATCGTACTTCTCCTGCTGCTCGGTGGTCATCTTATCACGGATATAGGGGTTGAGCAGCAGCTCAACGCCGCCTTCCTTCAGGTCGGCAAAGTGCAGGCCGGCCTGGAAATTGCCCTCTGCAAGCAGCTTGATCTGGGCATACAGGGAGGGACCGTAGGCGCAGTTGGTGTCAAACAGGATGGTCTCGGGAGCAAGGTCGCTGTGGGGGGAGGAGTCGGCGATGACATAGATGCCCTTCTCCTTGCCTGCCTCAATAACGCCGAGGCCGGTCTTGGCAGCATTGGTGAATATGATATCGCAGCCCTGGCCGATGAGGTTCAGTGCAGCCTCTTTGCCCTTGGCGGGGTCATCAAAGGTGTTGGTGGAGGACATAAATACCTTGACGTTCTCATTGACGAGCTTGGCGCCCTCAAAGAACGCATTGTCATCGGCAACGATGGAGGACTGCTCGGCACCGACCACATGGCCGATCACGCCGGTCTCCGTCATGCTGCCGCCGATGATGCCGGCCAGATAGAACATCTCCCAGGTCGCAAAGTCAACGACGGTAACGTTCGGCATATCGATCTCCTCCAGCGGGAACAGGATGCAGAACTTCACCTCGGGGAACTCCGCCGCAACCAGCTTCAGGGGCTCTACCATGCCGGGCATGGCCGTCGCGATGAAGTCAGCACCGTCTCTTGCAAAGGAACGCAGCGCTTCCTCATATTGAGAGGGCTGCAGTGCCTCAAAGGTGGAAACCTTGATGTTGAAATCTTCCTCTGCCTTTTTCAGGTTGGTGTTCATGGAATCCATGGGGCCCGCATCACCCAGGCTCTGGGTGATGATCATCGCAACATGGAGTTGTTCGTTTTCTTTGCCGGGACCGGCGGGCTCGTTGCCGCAGCCGGCAAACAGCACCAGTGTCATGGCAAGTACCATCAGAATAGAAATTACCTTTTTCATTTTATAGCCTCCTTTTATTTTCGCTGCATCTTGTGCAGTCTGTACCGTAATCAATATGCCTTGGCCTGCAGCACGCCGCCATCCACCGCGGTCACCTCACCGGTCACAAAGGATGAAAGCTCGCTGCAATAGAACAGGCAGACGTCCGCAATATCCTGCGGCTGTACCAGCCGACCCAGGGGCGCTCTGCGCTCATAGGCCTCTCGCCAGCCGGGGGCGTTTTTATCCAGGTTGGGGTCATCCAGCAGGCCGGGGGCAACGCCGTTCACCCTGATGTTATAGGGCGCCAGCTCCACCGCCAGGCACTTGGTCATCATATCCGTGCCCGCCTTGGAAATACAATACACCGTGGCATCCGGCAGGTGCCGGTAGGCATTTATGGAAACGATATTGACCACCGCGCCGCCGTTTTGGTGCTTTTTCATCAGCCGGGCCGCCTCCTGTGTGCAGAAGAACGCCCCCTTGAGGTTTGCGTCCATCATGGCGTCCCAAAATGCTTCATCCACCTCGAAGAATTCCTTGTGCGGATAGATGCCTGCATTGTTGATGAGATAATCGATGGTCCCCAGCCGTTCCTCCACGGCCTTTACCATCGCCTTGATCTCCTCCCTGCTGCGGACATCCAGCTTCAGGGCAAGCGCCTTGTTTTCCCCGTTTTCCAGGGTCCCGGCAAAGCACTCCGCGTCCTCCTTCATCTCCTCGGAAAAATAAGTGATCACAACATTGGCGCCGGCTTCTGCAAAGCGGCGTGCTATGGTCACGCCCAGTCCCTTGTTGCCGCCGGTGATGACCGCTGTTTTTCCCTTAAAATTCAGCGCATCTTTTATACTGGCCATAATCATTCCCCTTTTCCTTATTCAGCGTATTTCTTGCTGGAATCTCTTTCGACCAGGAACGTTTCTATCTCGATCTCCCTTTCGTCCGGCTCATCGCCCTGCAAAATACCGGTCAGCAGACGCGCCGCCTCCGAACCCATTTTCTCAATGCTGATATGGGAGCAGGTAATGCCGGGCAGGAAGAAGCTGGACATATCCAGGTCCTCTCCGCTTGCTACCGCAATATCCTCCGGGATCCTGTAATGATTCTTCATCAGGTTGAACATCAGGCCGTAGGTGACGGTATCGGTCATGCAAACGATCGCCTCGGGAAGCTCCGGCAGGGAACAGACCCAGTCGTAGGCATCCCTGCCGCCCAAAAGGTGCATCCGCACATTGTGGATATAGCGCTCATCCACCTCGAGCCCGTAGTCCCTCATGGCGTCCCGGTAGCCCTGCTCACGCAGGACATAAGCGGTTCTGGTCTCCTCACCGCCGATGTAGGCGATCCGGCGAAGCCCCTGCCGTAGAAACAGCGTCGTCAGGTCGTAGATCGACTTCTTTTCGGTAAAGGTCACGGAGGGCAGCAGCCCCTTGGAGTCGATATATACAGCCGGGAAATCACCGACCGCCTCGCTGACGATCTCTCCCACCGCATTGATGATCAGTCCGTCCACCATGCCGGTCTGCTTCAGGAACTGGACGCTCTCTCTCATCTCCTCGTTGTTTTTCCCGTACATATCTATCAGGTTCAGGTTGTATCCGGCCCGGTTCGCCGCCTCGGTACAGCCCATGATCAGCGGCGTCATAAACTGGTTGGTGATATTGGGAAGGATCAGCCCGATCTGCATGGTGCTTTGCTGGCGCAGCACCTTCGCAAAATAATTGGGATAATAGCCCAGCTCCTCCGCCGCCTGTATCACCTTGTCGCGGGTCTTCGGGGACATGCTTTTGTAGTTCCCGGAACGGTTCAGGATGATGGAGGCCGATGTCATGGATACGCCTGCTTTTTCCGCAACCTGTCGGAGCGTTACTACCTTCTTTTCCATTATTCCACTTTCCCTTCTATCAGTCGCTTGGTCTTTTTGATCCGAACGTTACGGATGATCAGCGCAATAACGGTAATCACATAGGGGATCGTCAGAACCAGCGGAACCGGCACACCGGATTGCTGGAACCGGTAGGCCAGCGTTTCGGAAAGGCCGAAGACAAAGCTTGCAATCATAACGATAACGGGGTTGGCCTGCCCGAAGACCACCGCTGTATAGGAGAAGAAGCCGCGGCCGCCGGTCATGTTTTCCGTAAACATCGTTACATATCCCAGGGAAAGGTGAACCCCGGCAAGGCCGCACAGCATACCGGCCACCACCACGCTGATGATCCGATAGCGTTTGACCGAAATACCGGCCGAGGTGGCCGCCAGCGGGTTTTCGCCCACCGCCCGCAGGTTGATACCCGTCCGCGTCTTATAGATAAAGATCTGCATCAGAATAACCAGCAGCAGGGAAACATAAACCAATACGGTGTGACCGCCCAGCACCTTTCCTATAAAGGGGATCTTTTCCAGCCACGGGATCTCCAGCTTCGAAAAGCCTACGATATTGGCGGAACGGATCGACCCCTCATCGCCGAAAACCATCTTCATCAGGTAGGTGGTCAGGCCCAGCGCAAATGTATTCATACCGATCGAGGCGATGGTCGCGTCGGTTTTCAGCAGCTCCACCAATATCACGTAGATCAACCCGCCGATCGCACCTACCGCAAGGGCCGCCAGCAGGGCCATCAGCGGCTCTCCCGTCAACGAAACCGCATACACCCCGAAAAATGCACCGAAAAGCATCAGGCCCTCCAGGGCAATGTTGAATACGCCAACCTTTTCGCAAAGGATTCCGCCCAGTGCAGCCAACAGAATCGGCGTTGCTGTTCTTATCATGCCGGCAAAAATCTCTTCCATGCTTTATCCTATCCTTTTCGTTGATCTAAATGGAGCCCTTGAACCTGCTTCGCATTGATTCGGTTTATCGAATCGTTTTATTGAATCGTTTTACCTTGCTTATATTCTAGAAGCCGCGCCCGATAAAGTCAACGGTCTAATTGGACAACTCTTCAAAGCTCTTTTTGATCTTTGCGTCAATAAAAGTTTTAATGTTCCGATAAAATGCTTCTTTTTACTCTTTTCTTCCAAATCCGCCGCCCCTCAAAAAACCCCCGACCATACCCGGCCGGGGGTTTTCTTTATTCTGCCGTCAGGCAGCAGTCGCTGTTTTGCAGCAGATATGCCCGGTGCCGTTCCAGCGCCCCGGCGGTATAGGCGGTTTGCAGCAGTACTTCCTCATCGCTTCGCTCCATCACCGCAAAAAAGCGGTCTCGGTCCGGCTCCGGCCATTCATTGGTTCGCTCCTCCCATGCCAGTACCCCTACCAGCCGCAGATCGGGCAGTAAGCTGTCCCGCAGCGCCAGCACCGCTTCCGCCGCTTGTATTTCCGTCCCGGCCGCCATGCCGCATAAAAAGGTTCGCACTCCCAGCCGGTACAGCCGCAGGATTTCCCCCGTAATCCGCCACATAAATTGTTCTTGCAGCCCGTCATCTGTGTATTGCCCTTCCGCCCCGCCGATAATGCAGCAGGTTTTTGTCTTTTCCATAGCATGTTCCCTCCTTTTTAGGCTATGCATAGCCCAATAGTAGCATGTGTAGCCTAAAAAGTCCATTCCATTTGGCTATCCTATGGGTATAGAGATGGGAGGGCGAAACATGGAATTGGTAGAAGCAGTACGCAATCGTATTCTCCGCCTGTGCGGGGAGCGAAATATCAGCATCAACCGGTTGGCAACCCTTTCGGCGCTGCCGCCCTCCAGCATCAAGAATATCCTGTACGGTAAAAGTCAAAACCCCAAACTGGCGACCATCAAAATGATTTGCGACGGTCTGGAAATCACCCTCGGCGAATTCTTCTCCACGCCGGAATTTGATGCCTTGGAGCAGGAGATCAAATAGCCGCAAATAAGCGCAAAATGCCCTCCCGTAACGGAGGGCATTTTCTGTCAGTTCTTTTTTACCGTCACACCCCATACAGCAGTGCGCCGTAGGTCGGCATCGGCCACAGATGCGCCGGGGTCATCTGCTCCAGTGCGTCGGCGGTCTGCCGCAGCTCCGCCATGGCAGGCAGCAGCCGGTCGCGGCTGTACAGCGCCTTTTGCTCCTCGGTGCCGTCGGGGAATTCCCGCAGCAGATTTTCCAGGACGGTGCAGCCGGCCAGCAGCATATCATTGTAGTTGGAAACCTGTGTGCCCAGCAGCTCCTCCGCCTTGCAGCTCAAAAGCGGGCTGATCTCCTGCTTGGCACGGCTGGTCTGACCCAGCTCCCGCAGGGCGGCCTGCCCGGCAGGCAGAATCTGCCGCCGCACCATTTCCACCATGGTGGCCGCCTCGATCCGAATACATTTGGCGTAGGTCTCAAAATGGATCTCCTTGCGGCTTTCCAGCTCGGCAGGGGTAAAAATGCCGTGGTCGGCAAAAAGGGCAACGTTCTTCGGCTCGGTCAGCCGGGCAAAGGCCTCCGGCGCCGTCCGCAGGTTCAAAAGCCCCCGGCGCTCGGCCTCCCTTTGCCATTCCTCGCTGTAACCGTCCCCGTTAAACAGGATGCGGCCGTGCTGCTCCAGCGTCTCCTTCAGGAGGCTCCGGGCCTCGGCATCCCGGTCGCCGCTCTGCTCCAGCCGGCCGGCAAACCGCCCCAGTACCTCCGCCACGGCGGTGTTCAGCACGGTGTTGGGGTCGCTGATGGACTGGCTGCTGCCCAGCATCCGGAATTCAAATTTATTGCCGGTAAAGGCAAAGGGAGAGGTGCGGTTGCGGTCGCTGTCATCCTGCCGCAGATGGGGCATCACCGGCACCCGCATCTCCAGCTCTTTCCTTGCGGAAGCGTGGGAGGCCCCGCCGCAGGCCGCCTGCATCATGCTGTTTTGCAGGGCTTCGCCCAAAAAGATGGAAAGGATGGCCGGGGGCGCTTCGCTGGCGCCCAGCCGGTGGTCATTTCCGGCGGTCGCCACGGTGATGCGCAGCAGGGCCTGGTATTCATCCACCGCGGTGATGACCGCCGCCAGCATCAGCATAAAGGTCAGGTTTTCGGCCGGGTCGCTGCCGCCGTCCAGCAGGTTCCGCCCGGTATCGGTCACCAGCGACCAGTTATTGTGCTTGCCGCTGCCGTTTACCCCGGCAAACGGCTTTTCCGCCAAAAGGCATACCATGCCGTGCTTCTGGGCGATCCGCTGCATCAGCTCCATGGTCAGCTGGTTGCCGTCCGCGGCAATATTGGTGGTGGTAAAGTGGGGGGCCAGCTCATGCTGGGAGGGCGCTACCTCATTGTGCTCGGTTTTGGCCATCACCCCCAGCTTCCACAGCTCCTCGTCCAGTTCCTTCATGTACGCGCGCACACGGGGCTTTATCGTCCCGAAATAGTGGTCATCCAGCTCCTGCCCCTTGGGGGCCTTCGCCCCGAACAGGGTGCGGCCGGTATACAGCAGGTCACGGCGCCCCTCATACAGCTCCTTCGGGATGAGGAAATATTCCTGCTCGGCGCCCACGGTGGGGGTCACGGCGGTGACATCCTGCCAGCCCATGGCCCGCAAAAACCGGATTGCCTCCCGATTGAGGGC
The DNA here is from genome assembly GCA_004557855.1 of Oscillospiraceae bacterium. Classification (GTDB taxonomy): domain Bacteria; phylum Bacillota; class Clostridia; order Oscillospirales; family Ruminococcaceae; genus Angelakisella. The sequence continues at coordinate 27,276 of SFFJ01000003.1, read as the reverse complement.
GTGCATACTGCGCAAAAGCGGGGTTTTTTTATCCAGCGCTTCCCCGGTATAGCTGCAAAATGCCGTGGGGATATACAGGCAGTCATCCTTGATGAAGGCGGGGCTGGTGGGGTCCCATGCGGTGTAGCCTCTGGCCTCGAAGGTGGCACGCAGGCCGCCGCTGGGAAAGCTGCTGGCATCCGGCTCCCCCTTGATGAGCTCCCGGCCGGAAAATTCCATGATCACCCCATCACCGGCGGGGGTCAGGAAGCTATCGTGCTTTTCGGCGGTGATGCCGGTCATGGGCTGGAACCAGTGGGTAAAGTGGGTGACGCCGTGGTCCAGCGCCCAGGCCTTCATCACATTGGCAATGACATCGGCGACATCGGGGGTCAGCGGCTCCCCGCTTTGAATGATCTGCCGAAGGCGGCGGTAGGTATCGTGGGGCAGGCGTTTTTGCTGCACCGTGTCATTAAAGACCAGGCTGCCGTAAAGCTCCGGGATATTGCTCATCGTATTCACTCCTTTGCGGGGGCGGGCCCCCAAAAAATATGCTAATAATTTTAGCACTTTGCTGCGGTAAAATCAATTGGTTTTTTGCAGAAAAATCCACGGGGCGGGGCCGGGGATTTTGGACGGTTTGGGGGGATTTTTCGGGGCGGGGGAGGGGGGCATTTTCCGGCTGGGAAAGAAAAACACCTCCCACTAATACGGCCGAAACGGGGGAATTTTGCATCGGGAAGGTTAAAAAGCAACATTTTTTAATGAAAAGTTTACATTTGGGGGAGAAATCGACTAAATGGTGGGGATAAATGGGTGTGATTTGGTGGGATAAATTAGGAGATTTTGGGGCGAGTGAAGCGAGCCCGCAGGGGGATAGGGGTGGTGGGGTGGCGGTCGTGACATAGTCTGTTATCGCCTTCGGCGGGGCAAGTCTTTTATAAATCCTAATTAGCACGCCTACCCGGCGGGGGCGGTCGTGACATAGCCTGTAATCACCTTCGGTGGGGCAGGCCTTATAAAATGTTTTGATTTGCACGGCTACCGCCGGGGTGGCACTTTTGACTCGCCAAAAGTGCCCAAAAGCGATTTAGGGCTGCGCCCTAAAGACCCGACGCACCGGAACGCCCGCCCGGAACGGCTGCGCCGTCCCGGAGCGTGGGCTAAACGGTGCTTATAAGGTGCCGCGGCGCATCTGCCCCCTCCCAACCTCCCCCGTTTCGGGGGGAGGGGAACGCCCTCCCTTTCTGTGCAAAACGCCAGCCCCGCTAACCATAACCATGGGTCAGTTTGCAAGCCCTAACACCCCGAGCGATAGACTGCCGCCCTGCACTTGCCCGCCCATCCGGGCCCCTTTCCCGCCATCGGGAAAGGGGGTGGGGGGAAAGGGCAGATACGCCCGTGGCTACCTTGGGAGCGATTCTGTGCGCAGTATGGATTGATTTTCGGCTCCCGCCGGAAATCAATCCATATCCAGCACAGCCAGCGACAGGGGTCTTGGGGCAGAGCCCCAAGCGTGTTTTGGTTCCTTTTACACGAGTAAAAGGAACGCCCCGGCGGCGAGCCGTACTGACTGTCACCTATTGGTGACTTCTCCCCGCCGAAGGCGAGAAGAAACGATGATGAAACCCGCTTCGCGGGGGATGGGGCGCGGGACTGCGATTGGCCGAGGAAGTATCCCCGCCGGCAGGCGCCCGCAAACCCGCCCCCGCCGGGACCGGATCGCCGAAAAAATATACGCCCTGTAAAAAACGGCGCAGTCATTTTCACTTTCCACATTTTCCACAAAGTTTTCCACAGTGCCGCAAACTATTGCATTGCCGCCTGTTTTAGGGTAAAATGTAGGTAGGAAAGTATCTACCCTGAAAAGAGGTTTTTAACATGGCTATTACTTTACGGGAACAGTATCTGGAGGGGTTCGTTTCCCCCTGCGAGATGGACTGCATGGCCCCGCAGGTGGCGGCGGCTGTTCGTCAGCTGCGGCAGCACACCGGCGCCGGCAGCGACTTCCACGGCTGGCTCACCCTGCCCCGTGACTTTGATAAAGAGGAGCTGGCCCGCATCCATGCGGCGGCCGAAAAGATCCGGGAGGATACCGATGTGCTTATTGTCATCGGTATCGGCGGCAGCTACCTGGGCGCCCGCAGCGCCATCGAGCTGCTGCGCAGCCCCTTCTATAATGCCCTGGGCAAGGATGGCCCCGCCATCTATTTTGCCGGGTGCAATCTCTCCGGCAGCTACCTGGATGAGATCCTGGCGCTGTGCGAGGGCAAACGGGTTTCCCTCAATGTGATTTCCAAATCCGGCACCACCACCGAGCCGGCGCTTGCCTTCCGTGTGCTGCGGGAGATGATGGAACGGCGCTACGGCAAAGAAGCGGCCGGGCGCATCTACTGCACCACCGACCGGGCCCGCGGCACCCTGAAAGCCCTGGCCGACCGGGAGGGCTGGCAGACCTTTGTCATCCCCGATGATGTGGGCGGACGGTATTCTGTTCTGACCGCGGTGGGGCTGTTGCCGATGGCAGTTGCCGGGATCGATATTGATGCGGTGCTGCACGGCGCCGAAAAGGCGATGACCGAGCTGGATAACGACGACTTTTCCGCGAACCCCTGCTACCGATATGCCGCCCTGCGCAATATCCTGCTGCGGCGGGGCAAGGGGATCGAGATTTATGCAAGCTACGAGCCGCGCTTTACCCAGATGGGCGAGTGGCTGAAGCAGCTGTACGGCGAAAGCGAGGGCAAGGACGGCAAGGGGCTGTTCCCGGCCTCGGTCGCCTTTACCACCGACCTTCATTCGATGGGGCAGTTTATACAGGATGGCAGCCGCAGCCTGTTTGAAACGGTCATCGATTTTATCACCCCGGCTGCCGACCTGACGGTGGAGGAGGACCCCGAAAACCTGGACGGGCTCAATTTCCTTTCCGGCATGGCGATGCGGCAGATCAACCGGCGGGCGATGCAGGGCACCATACTGGCGCACACCCGCGGCGGCGTTCCCAACCTCGTTCTGGAGGTCCCGGCCATCAATGAGGAGGAGTATGGCTACATGGTGTACTTCTTCATGCTGGCCTGCGGCGTCAGCGGCTACCTGCTGGGGGTCAATCCCTTTGACCAGCCCGGCGTGGAGGCCTATAAGAAGAATATGTTTGCCCTGCTGGGCAAGCCCGGCTATGAGGACCTGCGGCAGGAGCTTTTGGAGAAGCTGGGAGAATAAATTTTATCAACTCTGGGCGACGCCCATGGAAGAATAGTCTGCAACCACCAAATTCCAAGGAGGAGCATAAGTATGATACAGTTAATCGTAGGACACAAGGGCAGCGGTAAGACCAAGGCCATGGTGGAAATGGCCAACAAAGCCGTAAAGGAGAGCAAGGGTTATGTTGTCGTCATCGAAAAGGATGTCCGCCTGACCTATGAGATCAGCAGTGCTGCACGCCTGGTTTATTCCGATGAATACGCCATTGCGGGCTATGATGCCGTTTACGGCTTCATCACCGGGCTGCTGGCCGGCAACTATGATATCACCCACATTTACATCGACCCCGTCTTTAAGATGTGCGGACGCGATTTCGAGGCCTTTACCCAGATGGTAAACAAGCTGGATAGCCTGCGGGCCACCCAGGATGTTCAGATCATCTTCACCCTTTCCTGCGAGCCGGAGGACCTTCCCTATCATCTGCGGGATATGATGATCGAGAACTGGTAAGCGGCATTTTTCCGATCCTATAAGGTTATAAGAGGGGCGGCGCCCGGGAGGAACGAGTTTTCCCGGGCTGTCGTCCCTTGTCTTTTCAGAAAGGAGTACTCTATGAAGCATCGCATCATTGCAGCGGCTGTACTGGCCGCCGTTCTGTGCCTTGCGCTGCTGGCCGCCTGCGGCAGCGGGGAGCCCACCCGAAAGGATTATGAAGCTATCAAGGAGGGAACGCCCCGCAGTGAGGTTCTGGAAAAATTCGGGGAGCCGGACAGCGGCCTTTCCGGATTCTTCGGGGATATTTACAACTGCGGGGATCAGGTGGTCGTCATTTACTATGAAGTCGACTACGGCAGCGACACCGCAACGGTAAGCAAGGTCACCATCACCAAGCGGCAGAGTGAGAACGGGTGAACTGCCGGGGCGTTCGTGAAATAGTTTGCGGGCGCCTGCGGCGGGGCGATTAAGGTGAAAAATTGCTATCACCTCCGGTGGGGCAGGTCTTATAAAGGGCTTTAGTTGGCACGCCTGCCCGGCGGGGCGGTCGTGAAAAAGTTTGCTATCACCTCCGGTGGGGCAAGTCTTATAAAGGACTTTAGTTGGCACGCCTGCCCGGCGGGGCGGTCGTGAAAAAGTTTGCTATCACCTCCGGTGGGGCAGGTCTTTTACGAGGCTTGAGTAAGTACGCCTACCCGGCGGGGGCCTACTTTTGTTCGTACAAAAGTAGGCAAAATACGCTTGGGGCGCTGCCCCAAGACCCCGACGCACCGGAACGCCCGCCCGGAAGGTCTGCGACCTCCCGGAGCGTGGGCTAAACGGTGCTTATAAGGTATCGCAGATGCATCTGCCCCCTCCCAACCTCCCCCGCTTCGGGGGAGGGGAACGCCCTCCCTTTTCCTGCAAACCGCCAGCCCCGCTAACCATAACCATGGGTCAGCGGCTCATCTTTCGGCCAATCATAGTCCCGCACCCCAACCACCGCGACCGTCCCCCTTTGCAAGCCCTAACACCCCGAGAATTATGCTCTCGGTTCCTAATTACCAGCCCATCCGAGCCCCTTTCCCGCCTCGGGAAAGGGGGTGGGGGGAAAGGGCAGATGCTGCCGCAGGCTACCTTGGGAGCGATTCTGTGCGCAGTACGGATTTGTTTTCCCGATTATTGAGGGGAAAACAAATCCGTATCCAGCACAGCCAGCGACAGGGGTCTTGGGGCAAAGCCCCAAGCGTGTTTTGGTTCCTTTTACACGAGTAAAAGGAACCCCCCGCCGGGCAGGCGTGCTAATTAGGATTTATAAAAGACTTGCGCCGCCGTTAGGCGATAACAGACTATTACCTAACGGGTCGCGGGGGTTGGGGCGCGGGACTGCGATTTGCCGAGAAACACCCCCGCCGAAAGGCAACTGCATTTTCCATTATAACTCCCCCTGCACCGTTTGGCGCTGCGCCGCATAGGATGGCGTAGCAACGAAAGAGAGGGGGAGTGGGTATGGGCCGGCGTCCGCACCGTGGCCGGGACTGTACCCCGGCGCTGTGCTGTATGGCCTTTGGCCTGGGGGTGCTGCTGGCGCTGTGCGGCGAGGGACGCACCGCCCTCATTTTTACCGCCGCCGGACTGGTGATCCTCGGCTTTCGCTGCCGTTAGCTGCTGCTACTTGCCGAAAAGGAGGGGTACCGCATGAAGGTCGTTGTTTACCGCAGCCCGCGTTTGCTTTCCGGGTTGCTCCGGGCGCTGTTTCACATCCGCCGGGAACCGGAGCTGCCCTGAACCCAAGCCCCCGAGGGGGGCTTTTTTCTTTGGGGGAGGGATGAGGTATGGCGGGAGGGGGAGGGGCGCAGCCCGTTTCGGCGAAGCCGAAACGCACGAGCGAAGCTCGTGCCGCCCGCCGCAGGCGGGCGGGGCTGCGCCCCGATCCTGCCCCCTGCACAGGCCCTGCAAAAAGCAGGGAAGGCCTGCGCCCTCCCCGCCGGGACGGCGGCTACCCCACCGCCAGCAGGCCCTGCCCCAGACGGGCGAATGCCCGGGCAAAGGTCATGCGCTGCACGGGGGCGGCGGTGACCACCGGGTAGGAGGCAACCGCTTCGCCGTCCACCGTTACCGTTACCGTGCCGACCTCGGTGCCGGCTGCAAGGGGCGCCTGTACCTGCTCCGTCAGCGTGACCGTTTGGCTTACCGCATCCCGCTGCCCCTTGGGGATGACGATCCCCCCGGCCGGCGGCTGCGCCGTCAATTCCACCACGGGTTCGGTGCCGTGGGTCACCGTCAGCGGGCCCAGCGTTTCCGGCGGGGCGATGGTCACCGCCGCATAGTTGGCAAAGCCCCAGTCCAGCAGCGCACGGGCCGCCGCAAAGCGGTCATTGCTGTTGGCTGCCCCCAGTACCACCGCGATGAGTCCCAGACCGTCCCGGGTGGCGCTGGCGGAAAGGCAGCAGCCTGCCCCGTTGGTAGTGCCGGTTTTCAGGCCGGTTGCCCCCTGGTAAAACCGCACCAGCCGGTTGGTATTTACTAAACTGGTTGCACCGCCCCGCAGGGTGTCCATCCATATGGTGGTGTATTCGGTGATCCCCGGATATTGCAGCAGCGCGCGGCTCATCACCGCAATATCCCGTGCCGTACTGTAATGTTCCTCGTTATCCAATCCGGCGCAGCAGGCAAAATGGGTATTCTCCATCCCCAGCTCGGCGGCCTTTTGGTTCATCTGCTGCACAAATGCCGTTTCACTTCCCGCCACATATTCCGCAAGGCAGACGGTGGCGTCATTGGCGCTTTGCACCGCCACCGCCTTTAGCAGCTCCTCCACCGTCATTTCCTCGCCGGGCTTCAGCCAGATCTGGCTGCCGCCGAACCCCGCCGCCACCTCGCTGCAGGTGACGGTATCCTGCAGGCCGATCTTGCCGCTTTCCAGCGCCTCCATGAACAGCAGCAGGCTCATTATTTTGGTGATGGAGGCCGGCGGCAGCGGCTGGTCGGCGTTTTTTTCGTACCGCACCGTGCCGGTATTCTGGTCGATGAGGATGGCGCTTTTGACCGGCAGGGACAGTTCCGCCTGCATCCCGCCCGCTTCGGCCACCTCCCGCGCGATCACCGCCGCCGGGATATTCGCATTGGGGATCTCCTCCCATGCCGTTTCCGCCGCCCCTGCCGGGGCCATCATCAGCAGCAGCCCCGCCGCAAGTGCCGCCGCCCGTCTTTTGCTCCCTTTCATCTCAAGCCTCCCTTTCGTACCGGTCTTTATCCTATTTCTATGCGGCCGGGGGCGGGAATTTGCAGGGGGAGGGAAGGGTTTGTGCGGGGACGGGGATAGGGATAGTCTGTGCAGGGGGAAGGGGAGAATGGGTTCTGCGAGATAAGGATAGCTCGTGCAGGGGGCAGGGAGGGGCGCAGCCCGTTTCGGCGAAGCCGAAACCCACGAGCGAAGCTCGTGGCGCCCGCCGCAGGCGGGCGGGGCTGCGCCCCGGTGCCCCGCGGCTTGCAGGAACCAAAAAAGACCCCTGCCGAACCATCATCGTCCGGTAGGGGGCGTTATTTGATTTTACTCCAGCTCCTCCCGCCGCAGCACATACTTGCAGGCGCTTTCGGTCGGGTTTTCGTAGTAGTTTTCTTCCGTTTTGTTCAGCCGGTAGCCGCAACGCTCAAACACCCGCCGCATGGCAAGGTTACTCTCCCGTGTCTCGCCGCAGCATCGCGCCAGCGTCGAAGCCTTCAGCTCCTCCGCCGCCTTTTGCAGCAGCCGGCACGCCAGCCCCTGCCCCCGCCGATCGGGGGCAACACCAAGGTTCATGATTTTCAGAAAATCCCTTTCCCCCTGCCAGTCGTAAAGAAAAATACTCCCCACGATCTGCCCGTTTTCCAGCAATGCGTAATAGAGCGCCCGCTCGTCCTCCAGCAGCTCCGCCCAGTCCGCCTCGCTCCAGCGGTCGGCAGGGGAGAAGCACCGCCGGTTGAATGCTATGATCCCCGGCAGATCGTTTTTATTCAGTCTTTGCAGCAGCATTGCATTTAACCCTCCCGCTTTGCCCCGGCAAAGAACAGCTCGGTACCGTCGGCGGAGGCTGCGATGCCGGTCACACCTGCGGCCATGGCAAAGTAGCTTTCGGTGTAGAACAGCGGCATGGCGATAAACTGATCCGCCAGCAGCGCTTCGGCATTGGCGTAAAGCCGGGCGGCATCGGTCACATTGCGGCTGGCGCTTGCCATATCGACCAGCTGGTCATAGCGGGGGTCGCTGCACCGCACCGGTGCGCTGCCCGCACTGCCGTAGTGCCGGAACACGGTATGTAGCTCATCCCCGGCGGTGTAGCTGTACAGCGCCAGTGTAAAATCGCCCTTGGCCAGACGGGTGCGGTAGGTATCGGCATCCACGATGGCCAGATTGACCACCAGACCCAGATGATCCAGCCACTGCTTTTGCAGCCACCCGCAAAAGCCCTCCAGCGGGGAGCCCTTGGGCAGCAGCAGGGTCAGTCCTTCCTGCTGCTTTTCCTGCTGATGCAGCGCCGCAGCCGCCCCCGCATGATACCGGACGGTCAGCTGGTCGCTGCGCCGGAAGTCGGAGGTCGAGCTGCCGTCCGGGTAGGTGACCGTCCCCAGCGCAAAGCCCCTTGCGGTGACGTCGGTATAGCTGGCATTAAACAGCTTGGCCGCCGCCGGGATGATGCTGCGGGCATATTCGTAGGGGTCGGGCAGGTCGTCGCTTTGGGCAAACGCCTGTAATTCAAAGCTGTAACACAGCGCCTGCCGCAGCGCCAACTGGTCGGTGCCCTTGGCGTTCTGGTTCAATAGCAGGGAAACGGTGCCGTTGCGGAAGGTGAGCAGGCTGGCCTTGCCGCCGGTGAGCTGCCCCAGTGTGATGGGGTCCACCCGGCAGCAGTCGGTTTTTCCGGCCAAAAAGCGTCCCACCGCATCATCCTGCCCCAGCGTGATGACCACTCCGGTATTTTCGGCGGGGGTGCGCCCGGTATAGCGGCTGTTGGGGGTCAGCCTGATCTCGCTCTTTTCCCAGCTTTTGATAAGATACGGCCCGTTGTAGATCATATTTTCCAGCGTATTGCCGTAGCGGGCGTGGGTGCCGTTATAGTAGTCCTCCCGGCAAGGGAACGCCTCCGGCTCCGCCAGCTTTTCGGGCAGCAGCGGGTCGGCCCTGGTCAGCCGGATGATGAGCGTGCGCTCATCCGGGGCGGTAACGCCCAGCGTTTCGCCCTCCCCGAAGCCCAAAACAGCGGCAAAGCGCTCCCGCGCCGCCGTTTGGGGCATCCCCTGCATCCGGCGCAGCGCAAAGACAAAATCCTGTGCGGTCAGCGGCTCCCCGTCGCTCCAGGTCAGTCCCTCCCGCAGGACGAAGGTATAGCGCAGCCCGTTTTCGGAAATATCGTAGCGCTCGGCGCAGCCCTCGGTCACGGTGCCGTCCGGCATCCGCCGCATCAGCCCCTCCATGCAGTTTTTGATGAGGCAGCGCTCCGGCGTGGTGGTGCAGTACTGGGGGTCCAGCGTGTTCACCCGCCCGGAAAGGTCCACCCGAATGGCCGCCGGGGCCTTCTTTTTGCCGCAGGCGGTAAAGCCCAGCACCATACAGAGGGCCAGCGCAGCCGCCGCCCCCCGCAGGAGTATCCTCTTTTTCGGTGTTTGGTTTCTCATGGGTGGTTCCTTTTCATTGGTGGGGGATGGGGGTGGTCTGCGGGCGGGATTATTCCTCCGCGGTCTCCGGCTCGTCGGTGACGGGTTCGGCGGTGTTTTCGGCATCTTCGCCTTCGTCCGGGTTCTCATCGTCCTCCTCACGGGGGGCACGGGCCAGTGCGACCACTCGGCTGCCCTCCTCCAGACGCATGGCGTGCACGCCGCCGCCGTAGCGGCTCTGCACCGCGATCTGCTCGCAGGGGATGCGGATGATGATGCCGTCATCGGCAATGAGGATCACATCGTCCTCCTCGCCGACCACCCGCACACCGGCCACCAGGGTTTCCTTGCCCACGCAATCGTAGTTGCGCACACCCCGGCCGCCGCGGTTCTGGGTGCGGTATTCCTCCAGCGGGGTGCGGCGTCCCTGCCCGTTTTCGGTGACGGTCAGCAGGTAGCCGCCCTCCTCGCAGGTGGCCATGGCGATGACCTCATCGCCCTCATCCAGCCGGATGGCACGAACACCGGTGGCGGTACGCCCCATCGGGCGGACGTCACCTTCCGCAAAGCGGATGGCGACGCCGTTGCGGGTAGCGATGACAAGCTCATCCCCGCCGGTGGTATTGCGCACCCATGCCAGCTCGTCGCCCTCCTCCAGGTTAATGGCGATGATGCCGCCCTTGCGGACATTGCGGTAGGCGGAAAGCGCGGTGCGCTTGATGGTGCCGTTGCGGGTGACCATTACAAGGTAGCTGTCGTTTTCCACCTCGTCCACCCGTATCATGGCGCTTATCTTTTCATCCTTTTCGATGGGCAGCAGGTTGACCACATGGCTGCCCCGTGCGGCTCTGCCCGTTTCGGGGATCTCGTACCCCTTCATGCGGTACATTTTGCCGCGGTTGGTGAAGAACAGAACGTAATCGTGGGTGGAGGTGATGAACATATCCTCCACAAAGTCCTCATCCTTGCGGGCGACGCCGGAGATGCCCCGGCCGCCGCGGCGCTGGGTACGGTAGACCTCCACCGGCTGGCGCTTGATGTAGCCGCCGTGGGTAAGGGTGATGACCGACTGCTGCTCGGGGATGAGGTCCTCGATATCCACCTCGCCGCTTACCGTTTCAATCTCGGTACGGCGGTCATCCCCGAATTTATCCCGGATGGCGGTCAGCTCGGTGCGGATGATGTCGTAGACCATCGAGGGGGTACGCAAAATCTCCTCCAGCTTGCTGATCTTCTCCAGTATTCCGGCCAGCTCATCTTCGATTTTGATGCGCTCCATGCCGGAGAGCTGTCCCAGACGCATGGCCACTATGGCGGCGGATTGCAGATCGGTGATGCCGAAGCGCTCGATGAGGTTCTGCTTGGCGGCGTTCTGGTCCTCGCTGTGGCGGATGATGGAGATGACCTCATCGGTGTGGTCCGCCACCAGCTTCAGGCCCTCCAGGATATGCTCGCGCTCCTTGGCCTTTTTCAGGTCGTAGGCGGTGCGGCGGGTCACTACCTCAAACTGGAATTTGAGGTACTGCTCCAGCATTTCCTTCAGGGTCATCACCTTGGGCACGCCGTTTTCCAGCGCCAGCATAATCACACCGAAGCTATCCTGCAGCTGGGTGTAGCTGTATAGCTGATTGAGCACCACCTGTGCATTGGCGCCGCTCTTCAGCTCGATGACAATGCGCATCCCCTCACGGTCGCTTTCGTCATTGATGTAGCTGATGCCGTCCACCCGCTTATCCTTAACCACCTGCACAATGCTTTCGATGAGGCGGGTCTTGTTCACCATGTAGGGGATCTCCCGCACGATGATGCGCTCCCGGCCGTTCTTCATTTCCTCTATCTCGGTCTTGCTGCGCAGGGTGATCTTGCCGCGGCCGGTGGCGTAGGCGGCACGGATGCCGCTGCGCCCCATGATGGTGCCGCCGGTGGGGAAATCGGGGCCGTGGATATACTGCATCAGCTCGCCCAGCTCGGCTTCGGGGTGGTCGATGAGATGGCAGATCGCATCGCTGACCTCCCGCAGGTTATGGGGCGGGATATTGGTGGCCATGCCTACCGCAATACCCACCGAGCCGTTGCACAGCAGGTTGGGGAAGCGGCTGGGCAGCACGGCCGGCTCCTTGCTCTGGTCATCAAAGTTGGGGTTCCAGTCCACGGTATCCTTGTCGATATCGGAAAGCATATACAGGGCGATCTTGCTCAATCTCGCCTCGGTATAACGGTAGGCGGCAGGGGGGTCGCCATCGATGGTACCGAAGTTGCCGTGACCGTCGATGAGGGGATAGCGCAGCGAAAAGGGCTGTGCCAAACGTACCATGGCATCGTAAACGGAAGCATCACCGTGGGGGTGATAGTTACCCAGCACGTCACCCACGATGGTCGCGCTCTTGCGGTGGGGCTTATCGGGGGTCAGGCCCTCCTCCCCGGCGGAAAACAGAATTCTGCGGTGAACCGGCTTCAGGCCGTCCCGCACATCGGGCAGGGCACGGTCCACAATGACCGACATGGAGTATTCCAGAAAGCTCTTGCGCATTTCGCTATCCAGCTCCACATTGATGATGCGTCCCTCATTGTGCAGGCTGCTTTCGGCGGTTGCCTCGTCCACTACCTCGTTGATGACATCGAAATCGCCCATATTATTGGGGGATTTTTTGGGAGGTTTCTTGCTCATTTTCTCGGCTCCTTTCTCTGTCATCAAACATCAAGGTTGGTGACATACTGGGCGTTCTGCTCTATAAATTCCCGTCTGGGCTGCACCTTGTCGCCCATCAGGATGGTAAAGGTCTCATCGGCGCGCATGGCGTCCTCCATGCTCACCCGCAGCATCACACGGCGGGTGGGGTCCATGGTGGTCTCCCACAGCTGCTCGGGGTCCATCTCACCCAGGCCCTTGTACCGCTGGATATCCACCTTGCCGTTGCCGTCGGGGTTCAATTCGACGATGCAGGCGTCCCGCTCGGCCTCGGTATAGGCGTAGTGGAACTGCTTGCCCCGGCTGACCTTGTAAAGCGGCGGCTGTGCAATATAGATATGACCCAGTTCGATCAGCGGGCGCATATGGCGGAAGAAGAAGGTGAGCAGCAGCGTGCGGATATGGCTGCCGTCCACATCGGCATCGGCCATAATGATGATTTTATTGTAGCGGATTTTTTGGGGGTCAAAGTCCTCGCCGATACCGCAGCCCACGGCTGCGATGATGGGCAGCAGCTTTTCGTTGCTGTATACCTTATCCAGCCGGGCCTTTTCCACGTTCAGCATTTTGCCCCACAGCGAAAGAATGGCCTGGAACCGGCGGTCACGGCCCTCGCTGGCGGAGCCGCCTGCCGAGTCGCCCTCTACGATGAACAGCTCGGTGCGCTCGTTGCCGCGCTCGCTGCAGTCCTTCAGCTTACTGGGCAGTCCCACTCCCTCCAACGGGGATTTGCGGCGGGTCTCCTCTCTGGCCTTGCGGGCGGCTTCGGCGGCACGGCTGGCGGTAATGGCCTTTTCGATGATGATACGGGCGACCTGCGGGTTTTCCTCAAAGTAGGTGGTCAGCTTATCGGTGACGATGGCGGAGACCACCCCGCGCATTTCGGTATTGCCCAGCTTGCCCTTGGTCTGCCCCTCGAACTGCGGCTCCCGCAGCTTGACGCTGATGATGGCGGTAAGACCCTCGCGGCAGTCATCGCCGGAAAGGTTCTTATCCTTTTCCTTCAAAAGATTATTTTTGCGGGCGTAGGCATTCAGCACACGGGTCAGCGCCTGCTTGAAGCCCTCCTCGTGGGTGCCGCCCTCGCCGGTATTGATGTTATTGGCAAAGGAAAGCAGCAGCTCATTGTAGCTGTCGTTATACTGCATGGCGACCTCCGCCACATTGTCGCCGCTGTCGCCCTTCATATAGATGACGTCCTCGTGCAGCGCTTCCAGCCCGCGCCGCTGGTGGATAAACTCCACAAAGGAACGGATGCCGCCCTCGTAGCACATCGAATCGGAGGGGCCGTCGGGGGTGCGCCGGTCGGTGATGGTCATCCGCACGCCCGCATTGAGGAACGCCTGTTCCCGCAGGCGGGTATGCAGCGTTTCGTAATCGAACACCAGCTCCTCGAAGATCTCGCCATCCGGCTTAAAGGTGACGCGGGTGCCGGTTTCATCGGTATCCCCGATGATCTGAAGATCGCCCTCGGCCACACCGCGGGCGAATTTCTGCTGATAGATATGCTCGCCGTTTTTGACCTCGACGATGAGCCATTCCGAAAGGGCATTGACCACCGAAGCGCCCACGCCGTGCAGGCCGCCCGAGACCTTGTAGCCCTCCCCGCCGAATTTACCGCCGGCGTGCAGGATGGTATAGACCACCGTCACCGCCGGGATGCCCATTTTGGGGTGGATGCCCACGGGGATGCCGCGGCCGTTATCGGTGACACGGATGATATCCCCCTCCAGTATTTCGGTTTCGATGTGGGTACAGTAGCCTGCCAGCGCCTCATCAATGGCGTTATCCACTATCTCATACACCAGGTGGTGCAGGCCGCGCGGCCCGGTGGAGCCGATATACATTCCCGGGCGCTTGCGGACGGCCTCCAGACCCTCCAGCACCTGGATTTGTGTTTCGTCATAGTGGCTTTGTTTTACCTGTTCGATGTTGCTCATAGTATCTCCTATTCTCAAGATCGCTGGGATCAGATTGGACGAAGTAATAAGGTTCCGCTTCCGGCGGGGGATATTTAGGTGATAGTTTCTTCTCGCCTGCGGTGGATATTTGTGATATAGTTTGTTGTCGCCTGCGGCGGGGCGAGTTTTTTAGTTATTATAATCTGTACGGCTCGCCGCCGGGGCGTTCGTGAAATAGTTTGTTGTCGCCTGCGGCGGGGCAAGATTTATAAAAAGCTCTAATCTGTACAAAAACGGTTCAGGGCTGCGCCCTGAAAACCCGGTCGCCCTGCTGCGCTGGATACGAATTTATTTTTAGGCTACCGCCCAAAAACAAATCCGTACTGCGCACAGATGGGCTTCAAAGGTGTCTGTGACACATTTTTATCGCCCCCGCACTGGAGTGCGGAAGGGCGAACCACCACCCCTGTCCCCTCCTCGGAGGAGGGGGACTAGGGGGCGGGAAAACAAATACTTTAAGGTCGGCGGCTTTCGGTTTTTGCAAGCCCTAACACCCCGAGAGCGTTACTCTCGGTTTATAGTTGCCAGCCCATCCGGGCCCCTTTCCCGCCGCGGGAAAGGGGGTAGGGGGAAAGGGCAGATAATCCAGCACAGCCAGCGACAGGGGTCTTGGGGCAGCGCCCCAAGCGTGTTTTGGTTCCTTTTACACGAGTAAAAGGAACGCCACGGCGGCGAGCCGTACTAATTCAGACTATTATAAGGCTTGCCCCACCGGAGGTGATAGCAATTTTTCACCTTAATCGCCCCGGCGGTAGGCAAAAAGAATAAACTACCTGCCGCTGCGCTTCTTCAGCGTGCCGGTGGAAAGCTGGCAGAGATAGACCATATCCTCGCCGGCTTTTTTGCCGGGGGGGGTGGTGATGACAAAGGTCTTGGGCAGGTCGTCGGTCACATTGATGACCCGGCCGGCCTTTTCCGCCTCGTTGAGCGTTTTGCGGGTGTGGCGGCTCACCGTTGTATTATCCAAATCGAAAATGCCGATGATGTCCCGTTCCCGCACGACCGTTTCCTGTCCCAGATGCAGATACATTCCCTCACGGCTCCTTTCGTTTTTTGGCGCGTTCACCGGGCAGATAAAGCTGCCCCTCCTTCATGCGGAATGCCGCCCCGCCCCCTAATGTGCGGGCCGCATTCCTATCGCAGCAGGTGATGAACACCTGTCCCGGATGCTTCCCGTGCAGGAAATACTCCCGGCGGGTCTTATCCAGCTCGCTTAAAACATCATCCAGCAGGATAATGGGCGCCTCGCCCAGTGTTTCCTCCATCACCCGGCACTGCGCCAGCTTCAGGGCAAGGGCGCAGCTTCTTTGCTGCCCCTGACTGCCGAAGCTGCGGGCGGATATCCCTGCGATGGAAACCTCCATATTATCCCGGTGGGGGCCGATGGTGGTGCAGTAGTTTTTATAGTCCTCGCTGCGGGCAGCGGCCAGCGCCGCCCGGATATGGGCTTCGCCCTCGGCGGGGGTCATATCTGCCCAGTCGCAGCCGCCGGGGGCGGGGATGCTGGGCTGATAGGTAAGGGAAAAGGGCTGATCCTCCCGCTTGCAGATATCCCGGTAGATTTCGGCCGCGGGAGGCGCCAGCCGCCGGAGGAACCGGGCGCGGGCATGGCACACCGAAAAGGCGGCTCGGGCAAGGCTCCGGTCCCATGTTTCCAAAAGCGGCTCCATCATGGCGGTGTTGCCGCTTTTCTGCATATCGGTGATGAGGGTATTGCGCTGCAAAAGGATGCGGCTCATCGCCGCCAGCGTTGCCGTATATCTCGGCATCACCTGGCTGATCGCCCCATCCAGAAACGCCCGCCGTTCGGCCGGCCCCTCCTGAATGAGCGCCAGCTCACCGGGGGAGAACACCACCGCCAGAAATTCCCCGGTCAATTCACCCGGCGTACATTCCACCCCGGAAAGCCACGCCAGCTTTTTGCTGCCGAAGGCCAGCGCCGCGGTTTTTTCCCGGTTTTGGCAGGTGAATTCCGCCTCGATGCGGGCCACCCCGGTGCCGAAGCGCAGGTAGTCGCTCTCCTTGGCCGCCCGGAAGCTCTTTTGTCCGGTCAGCAGGTAGATGGCCTCGATGAGGTTGGTTTTCCCCTGGGCGTTTTCGCCGTATATCACATTAACGCCGGGGCCGGGCACAAGGTCTACCGCCGCCAGGTTCCTGAAGTTTTCGGTTTTCAGCCGGCACAGCTTCACGGGGCAGCCACCTGCCAGCTTTCGCCGTCCAGCGTCACGGTATCGCCGGGATGCAGCTTTTTGCCCCGCATGGTACAGGGTTCGCCGTTTACCTGCACCTCGCCTTCGGCAATGGCGGTTTTCGCCTCGCCGCCGGTGCCCACGGCCCCGCAGTATTTCAAAAAGCTATCCAGCTTGATAAATTCGGTTTGAATGGTAACAGTTTGCATAGGTCCACGCTTTCCTTATTATAGTGTCCGGCTGCTGCGGCCGGCGGTATTCGTGAAATAGTCTGTATTCGCCTTCGGCGGGGCACTTTTGACTCGCCAAAAGTGCCCAAAAGCGACTTGGGGTAAACCCCAAGACCCCGACGCACCGGAACGCCCGCCCGGAACGGCTGCGCCGTCCCGGATCGTGGGCTAAACGGTGCTTATAAGGTGCAGCAGGCGCATTTGCCCCCTCCCAACCTCCCCCGAAGCGGGGGAGGGGAACGCCCTCCCTTTTTCTGCAAACCGATAGCCCCGCTAACCATAACCATGGGTCAACGGCTTGTAAATACCATAGCTTGCAAATTGGAAAGTATTTTTTTCCCTCATAGTCTCCTCCTTTAGAGAGGCGACCGGGTTTTCACATGTGATTTTCGGCTCCCTTTTATTCCGCCCTTAACCGCATGGGCAGCACGAGGAACAGGAAGTGCTCGCCCTCCAGCGGCAGCACCTTCATGGGGCTCAAGGGGCCGCACAGCTCCAGCCGGACCATATCGGTATCCACGTTTTTCAGGGCGTCCAGCAAAAAGCGGTTATTGAAGCCCATCTCCAAAAGGTTCCCGGTGGTGGAGCAGCAGCATTCATCATAGGCCTTGCCGATGCTGGTGGAGCAGCTCATCTTGATGACCGATTCGCCGAAATCCACCCGCAGCGGGCTGCGCAGCCGGTCGCTGATGAGCAGGCTGGTGCGCTCGATGGAATTGATGAGGGCGCGGGTATTCACCACCACGGTGGTGCTGCTCTCCTTCGGGATGGCCGCATGATAATCGAGGAAGTCGCCCTCCAAAAGGCGGCTGACCAGGGTACAGCTGCCCATATCGAACAGGATATGCTTGCGGCTTACCTCCACCGCCACGTTGCCCTCCGGGGTCATCAGCTTCAGCAATTCACCCAGCGTTTTGCCCGGCACGATGAACCGCATGGTCTCCTCGCTTTGCACCCGTTCCCGGCGCAGCGCCAGACGGAACCCGTCCACCGCCACCACCGTCAGCTCGCCGTTTTCCAGCTCGAACAGGCAGCCGGTCTGTACCGGCTTGGTATCATTGGTGGCGATGGCATACCGGGTCATATCCACCATGGAGGAAAGCGTTTCCATCGGCATGGTGAAGCCGGCCGCCTCGCCCACCTCCGGCAGCTCGGGGAATTCCTCCGCCGTCATGCCCAGAATGGTGAACTGCGAAACCCCGCCGGTGATCTGTACCAGGCACCGGTCGTCCGCCTCGATGGTCACCTCGTCGCTTTCGATGCGCCGGATGATATCATAGAACATTTTGGCGGGAATGATGATCTGTCCCATCTGTTCCACCTGTGCCTCCAGGCTGGCGGTGATGCCCATTTCGAGGTTATAGCTGACCAGCGAGATTTCCCTAAACCCCGCCTGGACCATGATGCCCTCCAGGGCAAGCAGCGTGCTTTTGGGGCTTACCGCCAGCAGCGCGGAATTGATCCCCTGGGTAAGAGCTGTGGTATTGCAGGTAAATTTCATCATCATATTCCGTATTCCTCCTTATCCCGGCCGGGCGCCGCCGCGGTTTTTCACAGGGGAGCCCTGCCTGCGGCGCACATTTTTCTGTTTTTTTCTGCCCGTACCGGAATATACTATATAAAAATCAGTTGTAGCAGTAGGGGCGGTGGATTTGTTAAAACCATGCCGTTCCGCCAGCGGACAAGCGGGGTTGTCCCGGTTTTGCCGCAGGGGAAAGCACCCCCGAAAATTTGTTGAGAATGTGAAAAGATTTCAGTTCCTCCACAGCGGCGTGGAAAACCCTGTGTGGAATGTGGAAACCCCGTTGAAAATTTTCAGCCGTTCAGGTTGCGGATATTTTTGATGATATCCTCGATGGTCTCCTTTTTGCGGGGGTCGGTCTTGATGGCCTTGCCCACCTGCTGCAGGGCATACACCACGGTGGCGTGGTCCCGCCCGCCGAATTCCTGCCCGATCTTGAGCTGCGTCATGCCGGTGATCTCCCGCACCACATACATGGCCACCTGCCGTGCGGTGGAGATCTGTCCGCTGCGCCGCTGCCCCCGGATATCCTCGGCGGTGACGCCGTAGGTACGGGCCACCTCATCGATGATGCGGTCCACCGTAACGGGCAGGGGGGTATGCTCGGTCATGATGTCCTGGATGGCGTTTTCGGCCAGCAGGATGGTGATGGGGGCGCCGGTCAGGTTGGCGTGCGCCTCCAGACGCTTCACCACGCCCTCCAGCTGCCGCACGTTATCCTTCAGCTTGCCGGCGATAAAGGCCGCCACATCCTCCGGGATCTTCAGCCCCAGACTATCCGCCTTGCGGCTGATAATGGCCATCCGGGTCTCGAAATCCGGCGGCTGCACATCCACCAGCAGGCCCCATTCAAAGCGGGTGCGCAGCCGGTCCTCCAGCGTTTTGATCTCCTTGGGGGGTCTATCACTGGTGAGGATGATCTGCTTGCCGCATTCGTACAGCGAATTGAAGGTATGGAAAAATTCCTCCTGCGTGCTTTCCTTGCCGGCGATGAACTGGATATCATCCACCGCCAGAAGATCCGCCTGCCGGTATTTTTCCTTGAATTCCGCGGTGGTGCCGTTGCGGATGGCAAGAATCAGCTCATTCGCAAATTCCTCTCCCTTGACGTACAAAAGCTTGTAGTCGGGGTGGTTCTGCCGGATGCGCCCGCAGATGGCATAGATCAGATGGGTCTTGCCCAGGCCGCTGCCGCCGTGCAGGAACAGGGGGTTATAGCTTTTGGCGGGGTTATTGGCCACCGCCCATGCGGCGGCGTGCGCCAGACTGTTGCCGCTGCCCACCACGAAGGTCTCGAAGGAATATTCCTTTTCCGGGATGAATTCCGTCTTTTTGGGGGGGGCGGGGGGCTGCCGGACGGCGGCCGTTTCCTGCGAAAGGATCTCCACCTTGACGGGGAAGCCCATGGTCTGCTCGAAGGCGGCCGTCAGCAGGGCATTGTATTTTTCGTTGATGATCTCCCGCATAAATTCGGTGCTGCATATCAGGCGGGCGGTGCTGCTGTCCATGTCGGTCAGCTCCAGCTTGTCGATCCAAAGATTATAGGCGACCTCGCTCATTTCGCCCCGGCATACCTCTTTTACTCTCTCAAATACGTCCGAAAATGAATGCATAGAAAACCTCTTTCCTTTATGCCGCTGTTTTCCACAGGGTACAGATACCTATTTAATATAATAGCAGATTACGGGGGGAATTACAACAGAAACACCCCGAAAACCGCAGTTTTTTTCAACAGTCCGGGCGCGGAAGGGTGGAGAGATTTTTCCCGTTTCCGCCGGCCGGGGAACCTACATCTTGTGGCGGCGGGCGGCTCCCTATACTATTTACACCCCGCCCCGAGAAAAACCTTGAGAAATCCCGCTAAAACAGCAGCTTTTTCTTGACATCGGGACAAGATTTAAGGTATAATTCACAATTGCAGGGTCATCTCTCCCAATAGCGCGTTGGGACAGACGACCGACCACATCAGGCAGGCTCCCGCGCCGGGGCCGCCGCCAAGACCCGGAAGGAGGGGAACGAACATGCTCAGAACTTATCAGCCCAAAAAGAGACAGAGAAGCAAGGTCCATGGGTTCAGAAAGAGAATGGCCACCGCAAACGGCCGCAAGGTCCTGGCCCGCAGACGTGCCAAGGGCAGAGCCAGACTGACCCACTAAAAAAGATGCCCACAGCGCAGGTGCCGTGGGCATTGTTTTTAATGGCCGAAAGGCCGTGGCAAGTACCAGTTATTTTTCACCCAAGGGAACCGTAATGCAGCAAGCGGTGTGAAAGGGACGCCCACTTCTTCTTCCTCCCGGTCCGGCACACCGCATTACCGCCTGCACTTCCATTGGCGCAGGGAAAGGGACCCCAAAATGAAAACCACCGTTATCATCAAAAAAAACCGCGACTTTACCCGGATGTATCGCCGGGCAAAGTGCAAAACCGGCCCGCTGCTGGTCACCTACTGTGCCCGCAACCGGCTGGGACACAACCGCATCGGCATCACCGCCAGCAAAAGGGTAGGGGATGCCGTCCGCCGCAACCGTGCCAAACGGGTCATCCGTGCCGCCTATACCGGGCTGGAGGCGCAGCTGCCGCAGGGATATGATTTTATCTTTGTGGCGCGCAGCCGCACCGCCCACTGTAAAATGCAGCCGGTGCAGCAGGCGATGCTCGGGCAGATCGCCGCATTGACCGCCGCACCCTCCGCTGTACGGGAGGCGGGCAGAGCATGAAACGGCTGTGGCTTTTCCTGAAAAAAATATGCAGTGAGCTGCTGATCCTGCCCATCCGGCTTTATCAGAAGTGCATCTCCCCTCTTATTCCTCCCCGATGCCGGTTTTCCCCCACCTGCTCCTGCTATGCGGTCACGGCGCTGCGGCGCTTCGGCCCCATCCGGGGGAGCCTGCTGACCCTGTGCCGTGTGGCAAGGTGTCAGCCCTTCGGCCGCCCGGGGTACGACCCGGTACCCCACCGCTTCACCCTGCGTCCCTTCGCCGGGGCCATGGAGGAGCAGCAGGCCGACCCATCATCCCGCCGCCCCGCAGCAACCGCCGGGGACGGGCAACCATTCTCCCATTATAATGGGAACGGAGGACCATCTATATGAATTTTATTATGACAGTTTTCGGCTACCCCTTCGGGTGGCTGATGTATGGCCTGTATCATCTGGTAAGCAGCTATGGTCTGGCACTGGTGCTGTTCACCCTTATCGTTAAGGCGCTGCTGTTCCCGCTGGGTCTCAAGCAGCAGAAGTCCTCGGTAAAAATGCAGATCATCCAGCCCAAGATGCAGGAGATCCAGGCCAAGTACAAGAATAATCAGGCCAAAATGAATGAGGAGCTGCAGGCCCTCTACGCCAAGGAAAACTACAACCCCATGAGCGGCTGCGGCACCCTGCTCATCCAGTTCCCGGTCATCTTCGGTTTGTTGGATGTAGTATATAAGCCCCTGACCCACCTGCTGCGCTTCTCCAAGGAGACCATTGCCGCCCTTACCGAGGTCGCCTCCGGGCTGGGCGTTGCCGTTGTGGGCTATGCCCCCCAGATCAACATCTACCAGAGCGTTATGCAGAACCCCGCCGCTTATTCCGCCGTCGGCGCCGACGTCATCGAAAAGATCCAGTCGCTCAATATGAACTTCCTGGGTCTTAACCTGGCCGGCACCCCCAACCTGCCGTGGCAGGGCGGCTGGAACTGGCTGGTGCTGGTTCCCATCCTCTCCGGTGTTACCGCGCTGCTGTCCTCTGTCATTTCCATGCGCAACAGCCCCAATATGGGCCAGGCCGGCGCCAGCATGAAGATGATGATGTACTTTATGCCCCTGATGTCCCTGTGGTTCACCTTCCTGGTGCCGGTGGGCGTAGGTATCTACTGGACCCTTTCCAACGTATTCGGCTGCATCCAGGCTATCATCCTCAATAAGATCTACAACCCCAAGGAGGTCGCGGAAAAGCTGCAGGCCGAGGCCAAGGAGCGTGCCGAACGGGAGCGCCAGGAGCGCATCGAGGCCAAGAAGCGGGCCAAGGAAGCCCTGAAGAACGGCGAAACGGTGGAGGACACCAGCTTCCTTTCCGATAAGGAAAAGATAAAGGAAGCCCGCCGCCGCTATGCCGAAAAGTACGGCGATGAATATATCGATGATTGATGTCTGACCAAAGAGGTAATTGATATGATAAAAGAGATCGTTGCTACCGGCGCAGACGCCAATGCCGCCATCGAAAGCGGCGCCCTGCTGCTGGGCCTGCCCCGCGATGAGGTGCAGTTCGAGATCATTGACCTGCCCCGCAAGGGCGGCTTTCTGGGGCTGAAAAAGCTCCCCGCCAAGGTGCGTGTCTGGGCGGAGCTGCCCGATGAAAAGCCCGCAAGGAGCGAAAAGCCCCGCCGGCAGGAGGCTCCCCGCAAGGAGAATAAGCCCCCCAGGGCCGAGCGTGCCGAAAAGCCCGCCCGCCCCGAAAAGCCTGTAAAGACCGAAAAACCCGAAAAATCCGAAAAGCCCCGCGCCATCGAGGAGGAAAAGGCCGCCCCGGTGGAGATCGAGCCGACCGACGAGGTGCGCGCCAAGGTAGAAAAGGCCGCCGCCTATGTCAGCGAGATTTTGACCGCGATGGGTATTGCCGAATTCACCCTGACCCCCCGCTATTATGAGGAAAACGTCCGTCTGCAGCTTTCCGGCGAGCAGATCGGCGGGGTCATCGGCCGCCGCGGCGAAACGCTGGATGCCATTCAGTATCTGGCCAGCCTGGTTGCCAACCGCGGGGAGGGCGAATATATCCGTCTTTCCATCGATAGCGGCAACTACCGTGAGAAGCGTGCCCGCACCCTGGAGGCACTGGCCCGCAAGCTGGCCAATCAGGCCGTGCGTACCGGCCGCAGCATCACGCTGGAGCCGATGAACCCCTATGAGCGCCGCATCATCCACGGTGCCGTTTCCACCGTCAAGGGCGCTACCAGCTCCTCCACCGGTGTGGAGCCCAACCGCCGTGTGGTGATCAGCTCCACCGTACCGCCCACCGGCGGCAAGGACGGCAGCCGCAGCGGCGGCCGTGGCCGGAACAACAACAACCGCCGCGGCAATCCCGGCAACCGCAGTGAACGCCGCAATGACGGCGAGCGTCGCAGTCGCCCCGCCGGGGAGCGCCGCCCCCGCCTGGAGGACCCGCCCGCCATCGGCGGTCCCGTCCGCCGGGAGCAGCCCGAAACCGCCCCCAAGGCGGAAAAGAGCAGCGTAGAGCAGGAGATCCTCTCCGCCAATACCGGCAAGCGCTACGGCAAAATCGATATCTGATCCGACCCAAACCCCCGGTACCCCCGGGGGCTTTGCCTTTCGGCAGATGGATGTGACACAGTTTCTTCTCGCCTATCGGCGGGGAAAAGTCACCGAAAGGTGACAGTCTGTACGGCTCGCCGCCGTGGCGTTCGTGAAAAAGTTTGTACTCACCTTCGGTGGCGCAAGTTTTATAAAAAACTTAATTAGCACGCCTACCCGGCGGGGGCTGACTTTTGTTCGTGCAAAAGTCAGCAAAACACGGTCAAGGGGGACAGGTTCCCCCTTGACGAACCCCTTTCTGTCGCTTGCAGTGCTGGATACGGATTGAATTTCGGCGGGAGCCGAAATTCAATCCGTACTGCGCACAGATACGCTCCCAAAGTAGCCGCAGCGCATTTGCCCTTTCCCCCCACCCCCTTTCCCGATGCGGGAAAGGGGCCCGGATGGGTTGGCGATTAGTTATCGAAAGCAACGCTCTCGGGATAGTTAGGGCTTGCAAAAAGCGCAAACTGCTGACCTTAAAGTATTCGCTTTCCCGCCCCCTAGTTCCCCTCCTTTGAGGAGGGGACAGGGGTGGTGGTTCGCCGTTCTGCGCTCCAGCGCAGCGGCGATAAAAATGCGCTGCGGCACCTTATAAGCACCGTTTAGCCCACGCTCCGGGAAACCGCCCTTTGGTTTTCCGGGCGGGCGTTCCGGTGCGTCGGAGTCTTGGGGCAGAGCCCCAAGCGTATTTTGCCTACTTTTGTACGCACAAAAGTAGGCCCCCGCCGGGTAGGCGTGCTGACTATGATATCTAAAAGACCTGCGCCGCCGTTAGGCGATAACAAATTTTTTTATGCCCCGCCGGCAGCCGTACAATCTATAACCTTTTATAAAACTTTCCCCACCGAAGGTGATTACAAACTATCTCATGCCGCCCCGCCGGCAGGCGTACAGATTAAAACCTTTTGCATAACCCGCCCGACGTTAGGCGATTGCAAATGGTGTCATGTCCATCTGCCGGAAAGCACAAAAGCCCCCCCGCCGCAGGGGATATTTATTCAAGGAAGCCGCCGCACCCACTTTCTCCCATTTGATAAATATGCACATTCTCTACCCGAATGGTAGAAGTTTTCCCCGCTTATCACACAGTTTTCAACATTTTATACCGCCGCCAACGGACAAAACCAAAGAAAAAAGGCCTGCTTTCCGCAGCAGGCCCTGTATTTTGTTGAATATTTACTGCTTTTGCACGGCATCATTCCGCCGCTGCGGTCTCCCGTTCGCAATGCTCCTCCTCGGCGGCATCCACCCCGGCGTTGGGGTCGTTGATCAGCGGATTGGAAACGGCGGGGTCCAGCATGACACGCTTGGGTGGCTCCATCAGCAGGGCGGGGTTATTCAGCAGGCGGCGCAGCATCCGCATCGAGCTGGCATAGTAGTACCCGTCGCAGATGCGCTCATCGTTGACGATCTTCATGCCGACGGTGCGGCGGACGGAGGCTTCGCCGTTTTCATCGTAAACGGTCTGGCGCTCCCGCTTGCCCATGGCGATAAAGCAGCTGTAGGTCCCCAGCTCGGTCAAGTGGTGGTAGATGGGCCCGATGCCGAGGGAGCCGACATTGGTGAACATGGCGCTGCAATGCCAGGGACTGGCCTGGGTCAGCTTCCGGGGCAGCCAGCCGTTATTGTCCAGGAAGTGGATGAGCGAAACGGCGAATCGGAACAGGAACGCAGGCAGCTTGCCCAGCCAGCCCGCCACCCCGTCGATGCCGGTGCCTTCTTCATGGTTCATCGCTTCCGCAATGGCTTCCTCCAGCCGGCGCTGCACATCCGGCAGGGTGTCCCGCGGGTCAAAGCTCGGCTTGATCATCGTTTCCTCGCCGTCATCGGACATATTGCGCTTGATGGCGATGGAGATCTCGATGGAATTGTGGGCGTACAGCTTATTATGTACCACAAACCGGTTCAGTGCCGGCCGCTGGCTGATCATGCGCACCATCGCCGCCACAAAAATGGTCATCATCGAGAGATTGGGGATATCCTCCTTGTGCGCCTTCATGAAATCCATCATCGGTTCGGCGTCCAGCGTTTCGGCATAATAGTCCTGGCTGTCCAGCCGGGTCCGCATGATAAAGGGCACCACCGTGAAGAACAGCGGGACGTTGCGCAGCTTCCAGCCGTCCTTGCGGTCGCCGGGCAGTTTTTTGTAGTAATCTCTCATCATAGGGCAAAACCTCACTTTGCAGAAGTACAGCCATGGGGCTTAACGGAATATTTATCTCTTTTTACCCAGTATAACAATTGTGTCCCAAAAATACAACCACAAGATGCAAAAAATCACAGATTGGCAACGCCGCCTTTTTGTGGTATGATATTCTATTATAGTATGCGCAACGCACGCTTCCGCCCGCCGGCGGACGTACCAATCAGGACTTGTAAAAGGCTTGCCCCGCCGAAAGGCGGCCACAGACCATTCCCATAACCTCATCTAAAAAAGACAGAAAGGATGACCCCCATGCGTGATACCATCGCCGCCATTGCCACCGCCACCGGCGGGGGAGTGGGTATGGTGCGGCTTTCCGGCCCGCAGGCGCTTGCCGTTGCCGGCCGGCTGTTCCGCCCGCTGAATACCGCCAAAACCCCGGAAACCATGCCGGGCTATACCGGTGCGTTCGGCCGGGTGTACCATGGGGACGCCCTGCTGGATGAAGCGGTGCTGTTCGTTTACCATGCTCCCCACAGCTATACCGGCGAGGACGTGGCCGAGCTGTGCTGCCACGGCGGGGAGTTTGTGCTTTCGCAGGTGCTGGCTGCCGCCGTTGCCGCGGGCGCCCGACCGGCGGAGGCCGGGGAGTACACCCGCCGCGCGCTGATGAACGGCCGCATGACCCTGACCGAGGCCGAAAGCGTCATCGATATTTTAGCAGCGCAGAATACCCAAAGCCTCCGTGCCGCCCTCGGTGCGATGGAGGGCGCCCTCCACCGGGAGGTGCTGGCCGCCGCCGATACCCTCACCGATTGCTGCGCCCATATCTCCGCATGGATCGACTACCCCGAGGAGGACGTCGAGGAGGTTTCCGCCCCCGTTTTGCTTACGCAATTAACCGGCGTGGAGGAGACCCTTTCCCGGCTGGAGCAAAGCTGGCAGCAGGGGCAGCTGGTGCGGCAGGGCATTTCCACCGCCATCATCGGCAGCGCCAATGTGGGAAAATCCACCCTGATGAATCTGCTGTCCGGCCGGGAGCGCAGCATCGTCACCGCCATTCCCGGCACCACCCGGGATGTCATCGAGGAAACGGTGCGGCTGGGGGATCTCACCCTCCGTCTTTCCGATACCGCCGGTCTGCGCCAAAGCGACGACCCGGTGGAGCAGCTCGGGGTGGAGCGCAGCCGCCGCACGCTGGAGCGCTGCGACCTCATCCTTGCCGTATTCGATGAAAGCCGCCCCCTGACCGCCGAGGAACGGGAATGGCTGCCGCAGCTTTCGGGCCGCGCCGCCGTTGCCGTCTATAATAAACAGGACCTTCCGCCCGTCCTCACCGAGGAGGAAAAAGCGGAGATCGCCGCCGTGGTGCCGCTGTCGGTATCGGTCAGCGCCGCCGCCGGGACCGGCCTTGCCCGCCTGACCGAAGCCATCCGTCAAACGGTCGGCCTTGCCCACTTTGACCCCGCTGCCGCCGTCATCGCCAATGCAAGGCAGCTTGAGTGCATCACCGCCGCCCGCCGCAGCCTGCGGGAGGGCACCGAGGCCCTGACCGCCGGGGAAACGCTGGATGCCGTTTCGGTCTGCCTGGAGCAGTCCGCCGATGCCCTGCTCACCCTCACCGGCCGCCGTGCCTCTGCGGAGGCCATCGACAAGGTATTCGAGCAGTTCTGCGTCGGCAAATAGCCCGCCTGCCGGCGGGGATGCTTCCTCGGAAAATATCAGTCCCGCGCCCCACCCCCCGCGACCCGTTAGGTTATAGTGGGATATCGCCTTCGGCGGCGCAAGTTTTTCAAAAGGTTTTAATCTGTACGCCTGCCGGCGTGGCGTTACTTTTCTGTGAAGAAAAGTAACCAAAAGTCATTCAGGGCTGCGCCCTGAAAACCCGGTCGCCCTGCTGCGCTGGATACGGATTTAGATTTTTCGGTTACGAAAAATCTAAATCCGTACTGCACGCAGATG
>SFFJ01000027.1 GCA_004557855.1 Oscillospiraceae bacterium | reverse complement strand
TAAAAAGAGCCTGCGGCGCATTTTTATCGCCGCTGCGCTGGAGCGCAGAACGGCGAACCACCACCCCTGTCCCCTCCTCAAAGGAGGGGGACTATGGGGGAAGTAACTAAATACTTTCTAATTTGCAGCTTGCAAGGTGCAAGGCCGCCGACCCATGGTTATGGTTAGCGGGGCTGGCGGTTTGCACAGAAAGGGGGGGCGTTCCCCTCCCCCGAAGCGGGGGAGGTTGGGAGGGGGCAGATGCATCTGCGATACCTTATAAGCACCGTTTAGCCCACGCTCCGGGACGGCAGAGCCGTTCCGGGCGGGCGTTCCGGTGCGTCGGGTTTTTAGGGCGCAGCCCTAAACTGTTTTTGCATCCTTTTGTCGGTACAAAAGGATGCCCCCGCCGGGTAGGCGTACAGACTGTTGCTTTCTGTAAGGCTTTCCCCGCCGAAAGGCGAGAAGAAACTATGATAAAGCGGCTTCGCGGGGGATGGGGCGCGGGACTGCGATTTGCCGAGGAAGAACCGGCGGCGGGGGTTATAGGTCGGAGTCGTAGTTGGGGTCGATGGTGAGGGTGACGGTTTTCATGGGGGCGGAAAGGGAGGGGTCGGTGTAGAGGCGCCAAAGGAGCTCCCGCATACGGGGGCTGTTTTTGCCCTTGATGAGCAGCTTGTAGCGGTAGCGCCCGGCCACCCGCAGGACATTGGCGGGGGCCAGCCCCAAAAGCCGGACGGGAAGCTCCGGGTATTCGGCGGGGAGCAGGCGCTCCAGCAGGGAAAGGGTGGCCTCCCCGGCGGCCTTGACCTCGGCTTCGCTGCTGCCCCAGAAGCCGAGGCAGTACAGCCGGCAGAACGGCGGGTACAGCAGCAGCCGGCGGCTTTCCGCTTCGGTGCGGTAAAAGGCAGGGTAATCCTGCCGGGCGGCGGCGGTCAAAACGGGGTGGTCGGGCTGATAGGACTGCAAAAATGCCCGGCCGGGCAGCTCCCGGCGGCCGCTGCGCCCCACCACCTGCGTGATCAGGCTGAAGGTGCGCTCGTAGCTGCGGAAATCATCGGCGTAAAGCATTTGGTCGGGGGTCAAAACGCCCACGAGGGTGACCCGGGGGAAGTCCAGCCCCTTGGTGACCATCTGCGTCCCGATGAGGATATCGTAATCCCCCTGGCCGAAGGCCGAAAGGAGCTTTTGGTGGCTGTCCTTTCGCATGGTGGTGTCCTGGTCCATGCGCAGGATGCGGGCAGTGGGGAACCGCATTTTTAAGGCTTCCTCCACCTTTTGCGTGCCGACGCCGGAGTAGCGCATCAGGCGGCTGCCGCAGGCAGGGCAGGTTTTGGGAACCTCGGTGCTGTACCCGCAGTAGTGGCACATCAAACGGCCGTTGGCGGCGTGGAATTTTAAGCTGATGGAGCAATGGGGACATTCCAGCGGGCGGTGGCAGCTCATGCAGGTGGCGGTGGCGGAATAGCCCCGGCGATTGACGAAAAGGATGCTCTGCTCGCCGCAATCAAGGTTCTGCATCAGCTGCTCGCACAGCTCCTCGCTCAAGGCCTCGGCGGCCATGGGGCGCTCCCGCAGGTCAAGGATGGTGACCTCCGGCAGGGGAACGCCGCCGTAGCGCTCGGTGAGCCGGGCCAGCAGGTATTCCCCCTTTTGGGCGCGGTAGGCGCTTTCAATGCTGGGGGTGGCGGAGGCCAGAACGCATAGCCCATGGTGGTGCCTTGCCCGCAGCCGGGCCACCTCTCCGGCATCGTACCGGGGGGATTTTTCGCTGCGGTAGGTGTGCTCCTGCTCCTCATCCACGATGATAAGGCCGAGCTGCTCCAGCGGGGCGAAAACGGCGGAACGGGTACCCACCACCACATCCACCTCGCCGCAGCGGATGCGCTTATATTCATCCAGACGCTCGCTTAATGAAAGGGCGCTGTGGATGACGGCCACCCGGCGGCCGAATGCCGCCAGAAAGCGGCGGATGGTCTGCGGGGTGAGGGATATTTCCGGGACAAGGACGATGCAGCGGCGGCCTTCGGCCAGCACACGGTGTGCCAGCGTGAGATAAACGGCGGTTTTGCCGCTGCCGGTCACCCCGTACAAAAGCCCGGTCCTGCCGCCCTCACGGTAGCCCTGCCACAGCGTTTCCACCGCAGCGGCCTGTTCTTCGGTCAGGGCGGGGGGCGGCTCCGGCGGGATGCTCTCCCCGGTGACGGGGGTGCGCAGCACCTCCTGCTCGTAGCATTCGGCATAGCCCCCCTGCACCAGCTTTTCCACCACGCCCCGGGTGACCCCCGCAAAGTAGCAGATCTCCCGGATGCTGCCGCAGCCCACCTGCTCCAGCAGGTCGTAAACCTGCCGCTGCTTGGGGGTCAGGCGTGCCGGCTCGGCGCCGGTCAGCCGTACCATTTGCAGGGTCTTATCCCCGATGCGGCGCTCGATGAGCTCCTCCCGCTGCAGCAGTCCCAGAGCCTCCAGCCGTTCCAGCGGCAGGGCGGAAAGGGAAAGCCCCAGCATTTCGGCAAGGTCGGCGGCGGGCAGCGGCTTGCGGCGGGGCCGCAGGGCGGCAATGACCTGCTGCTCCGCGGGGGAAAGGTCCTCCGGCAGGGGGACGCCGCGCAGCAGCGACCACCCGGTAAGCCCCCGCAGGCCGTATCCGGCCGGGATGAGCACCGAAAGGGCATCGAACCAGGTACAGAAGGTATTTTCCCGCAGCCAGCGCAGCAGAAAAAGCCCCTCGGCATTGAGAACGGGCTGCTCCTCCAGCACGGCGGCAACCGGCTTTAAGGCGGCATGGGCGGCGTCCTCGGCCAGCTCCACCACCAGACCGATGCGGCGGGTATGGCCGAACGGCACCAGCACCCGCACGCCGGGAGAGAGGGTCATCCCGACGGGAATGGCGTAATCGAAGAGCTTATCGAACCGGCAGGTGGTTTTTTCCACCGCGATACGGGCAACAGAGGTCAAACCGCTTGCCTCCTTTTCGGGAAAAATGAAACTTTCCCCTGCAAAGCGGGTTTGCAGGGGGAGAGTGCGCGCCTTATTTGCGCTCGGTCATGGAGCAGTCAAAATCGGAAAGACGCTCGGCGCCGGTGGCAAAGAGATCCAGCGCCAGGGAAACGGGCTTTTCCTCCAGCGTGATGTGGTTCTCCTCGGCGTCCTCGGCGATCTCACGGGCTTTTTTGGCGACAGCCACCACGAACTTGTAATAGCTTTCGCCGGGTTTCAGAATCTGTGTCATTGCGGGTCTAAGCATTATTCAGCACCTCTTGTATAAATGATTGATTGAATTTCTTGCTCCACCGGGCGGAACGGATGATCTCCCCCAGCCGGCGGGCGGCGGTCTCTACCTCGTCATTGACCACGATGTAATCGTAATCCAATGCCATTTCGATCTCGGAACGGCCCTTTTCCAGCCGGGCGGCGATCTCCTCCGGGGTCTCGGTCCCGCGGCCGATGAGCCGCTTTTTGAGCTCCTCGAAGGAGGGGGGCACCACGAAGATGGAGAGGGCGCTGGGGAACATCCGGCGGATGTGGCCGGCGCCGTTGGTTTCGATCTCCAGAATGACATCGTGGCCTTTGGAGAGCTCCTCCTCGATGGGGCCGCGGGGGGAGCCGTAGTAATTGCCGTTGTAGATGTTATATTCCAGCACGCCGTCTTCGGCGATCAGCTGCTCAAATTCTTCCCGGGAAAGGAAGTGGTAATGCACGCCGTCTACCTCGCCGGGGCGGGGGGCACGGGTGGTGGCCGAAACCGACAGCACGGCGGGCGGGTCGTCCTCAAAATAGCGCTTGAGGATGGTGCCCTTGCCGGCGCCGGAGGGCCCGGAAAATACCACAAGGATGCCATGCTCCTGGGGTGCGGTGTAGCTGCCGTTCATGCCTGCCCCTCCATTTCTTCCTCGTCCTCGTAATCTACTACACGGTTGGCCACCGTTTCCGGCTGGACGGCCGAAAGGATGACATGGTCGCTATCGGTGATGAGGACGGCGCGGGTGCGGCGTCCGTAAGTGGCATCGATGAGGGTGCCGTGGTCGCGGGCATCCTGGATGATGCGCTTGATGGGGGCGGATTCGGGGCTGACGATGGCGATAAGACGATTGGCCGAAACCATATTGCCAAAGCCGATGTTGATGAGTTTCACTGGGTTTACACGACCTTTCGCATTATTCGATGTTCTGGATCTGCTCGCGGATCTTTTCGATCTCGCTCTTCATTTCCACCACATGGCCGGCAATGGCGGTATCGCTGCATTTGCTGCCGATGGTATTGGTCTCGCGGTTCATTTCCTGCACCAAAAAATCCAGCTTGCGGCCCACCGGCTCGGTGCTTTCCATGATTTTGCGCAGCTGGGCAAAATGGCTGCGCAGCCGCACCGTTTCCTCATCCACCGCCAAGCGGTCGGCAACGATGCCGGCCTCGGTGAGGATGCGGTTTTCATCCGGGACGGCGCCGTTCAAAAGCTCGGTAAGGCGGGCGGTGAGCCGGGCACGGTATTCCGCCAGCGTCTGCGGAGAGCGCTCCTCCACAAAGGAGAGATGCTCCTCCATGACGGCCAGCCGGGAAAGGACGTCCGCCCGCAGGCGCTCGCCCTCGGTTTCCCGCATGGCAACAAACCGGGCAAGGGCATTTTGCAGCACCGAAAGGACATCGGCGGCCAGCTCCTCCTCGTCCTCCTCATCCCGGCAGACGGTAAAGACATCCGGCAGGCGGGCGACCACCGAAAGGGTGAGGTCATCCGGGAGGGAATATTCCTCGCCCAGGGCGCGCAGGGCGGTAAGATACTGCCCGGCAAGGGCGTGATCCACCGCAACGGAGGTGTGGCGGCTTTCGATGGTTTGCAGGGTGAGGGAGACCTCCACCTTGCCGCGGGAAATGGCGCTTTGCAGCGCACGCTTCAGGCGGTCCTCCAGGAAGGCGCAGCCGCGGGGCGCCCGGCAGGAAAATTCAAAGTAGCGGTGGTTGACGGAACGGATCTCGACGGTGATGCTGCGCCCGTGCAGGAGCTGTTGATCCCGGCCGTAGCCGGTCATGCTGCGTATCATGGCAAAAACATTCCCTTTCATTGGTGTGGTAGAGAGGGCATATTGCCCCACTTTTTCTATCTTTGTATTTTACCACACCGGGGCCGGGCAAGTCAATGAAAAGGGGGCGGGTTTACAGCGGCAGGCAAAGAAAAAAGGCCCCGAAGGAGCAGTTCCTTCGGGGCGGGGGAGAAATCAGGCCTTGGAATTGGCGATGGCCTGCTCGATGAGCTTATTGAGGGTCTCCGCCTGCTTCTTTTCGGTGATGGCGCCGACGATGGGATCACCGACGATGTTGCCCTTCTGATCGACCACATAGGTGGTGGGGAAGGCGAACACATTACCGGTAAGAACGCCGGCCTCGCTGCCGGAGGCAAAGGTGAGGTTCCGGTAGGTGGCGCCCTTCTTGGCCAGTACGGCCTTGGCCTCGGCAATGGCGGTCTCATCGCCGTCCAGCGTGAAGGCATTGATGCCGACGACGGCGCCGCCCTTTTCGGCCAGGGACTTATTGAGGGCCTCCAGGTCGCCCAGCTCGCCTACGCAGGGTTTGCAGGTGGTGAACCAGAAGTTGACGACGGTGACGGTATTGGCGGCGAACAGCTCGCTGCTCTTGACGGGGTTGCCGTCCAGGTCCTTGCCCTCAAAGGCGGGGAAGGGGTTGCTGTTCTGCTCGATGGGCTTGCCGTTTTCCGCAGGGACGCTGCCGGTGCCGTCCGGGGTCTTGGGCATCAGCTCGGGGAATTTTTCCTCTAGCTTGGTCAGCTGATCCTCCAGATCGCGAACCTTCTCGCCGCCCTCACGCAGCACCTTCAGCTCCTCCTCGGTGAACTGATCCTTGGCGTCCTCGATGGTATCCAGCAGGAACTGGCCGTAGTTTTTGCCGTCCTCGATCATGATCTTATCCTTATTGGCGGCCATAAATACCTTTTCCCACAGGGCGGAGTTTTCGCCGAGGATGGCGTTTTCCTGCGCCAGAAGGCTATCGAACAGGGCAGAGGCCTCCTCAAGGGTCTTGGGCTCGTCGGTCATGGTGTTGCCGCCGGGGATATCGGTCTTTTTGTCGTTTTCCTTTGCGCCGCAGGCGGCCATGGCAAGGACCATCATAACGGCCAGCAGCAGGGTGATGAGTTTTTTAACGTTCATTTTTGTTTCCTCCTGAAAATCATTGGGTATTGTTCTGCGGTGCAGGCACCGCTTTTTCGGCTTTTTCGGTGTCCTTTCCCTCCCCGAAGCCATAACGGAAACGAATGGCATCGGTGGGGCAGGCCCGGATGCACATCCCGCAGCGGATGCACTCGGTGTGGTTGGGGGATTTGGTCACGTCTACATCCATTTTGCAGGCACGGGCGCATTTCCCGCAGGAAACGCACTTGTTTTGGTCCACCTTCATCTGGAACAGCGAGACCTTATTGAGCAGGGCGTAGAAGGCGCCCAGCGGGCAGAGCCATTTGCAGAAGGGGCGGTAGAAAACAACGCTTAAAACCACCACCGCCAGCAGAATGGAGAACTTCCAGGTAAACAGGCTGCCCAGCGCCGACCGGATGCCGGCATTGACGGCGGAAAGGGGAATGGCGCCCTCCAGCACGCCCTGCGGGCAGAGGTATTTGCAGAAGAAGGGGTCGCCCATGCCGACGTCATTGACCAGCAGCGCCGGCAGCAGCACCACCATCAGCAGCAAAACGGCGTATTTGAGGTAGGTGAGGGGCCGCAGCTTTTTGGTGGAAAGCTTTTTGGTGGGGATTTTGTGCAGGAGCTCCTGGAACCACCCGAAGGGGCACAAAAAGCCGCAGATGAACCGCCCCAGCAAAACGCCCAGCAGGATGAGAAATCCCGTGATATAATAGGAAAAGCGGAACTTTGAGGAGCCGACCACCGCCTGGAACGCCCCGATGGGGCAGGCCCCGGAGGCCGCCGGGCAGGAGTAGCAATTGAGCCCCGGCACGCAGACGGTTTTGCCGCCGCCCTGATAAATGGAGCCCTTGAGGAAATTCGGCAGATGAATATTAGTTAATAGGGTGGCGCCCGCCTGGATCCAGCCCCGGAAGCGGGACAGGAGGTGGGAGACCCCGGTATGTTTTTTATCCAATGCCGACACACTCCAAACATAATTTAATCGCCTTACTGAATACCGTTGCGGCCTCGCCCCGCCAAGCGCCGAAGCACAGCATGGCAGCGCCCGCAATCAGCAGCACGACCTGCGCCGCGGCTTTTTTTGCATGAGTCATTTTCATCATCCTTTCCGAATTACTGTGCCAATCATAGCACGGGGAGGTTAAAATTTCTGTTAAGAAAGGAAATTTAACGCAAAATTTATTCTGGTCTGTTATAATAAAGTAAACCTGATCCGGCAGGGGTGTGTGCGGCGCATACGGTACCGTCGGGAAAAGAGTATCACAAATTCCGGGAGAAGAAAAGGGAGGGATCACGATGCGCCTTTTGGTCATTGAGGATGAGCGTGCGCTGTGCGAGACCATCGTGCGCAGCCTGCGGCGGCTGGCGTACAGCGTGGACTACTGCTATGACGGCAACAGGGCGATGGAGCTGCTGGGGGAGGAACGGTATGACCTGGTGCTGCTGGACCTGAACCTGCCGGGGGCGGACGGCATGACGGTGCTGAAAACGCTGCGGCAGACCGACCGGGAGACCCGTGTGCTGATCCTATCGGCACGCAGCGAGGTGGCCGATAAGGTGGCGGGGCTGGATGCCGGCGCCAATGACTACCTGGCCAAGCCCTTTCACCTGGAGGAGCTGGAGGCGCGCATCCGCAGCCTGACCCTGCGGCAGTTCACCCAGAATGACGTGGTGCTGACCTGCGGCGGGGTGACCTTTGATACCAAGGCCCGCACCGCAGCGGCGGCCGGGCAGCCGCTGGCGCTGACCCGCAAGGAAACGGGCATCCTGGAATACCTGCTGCTGCACCGGGGTCGCCCGGTCAGTCAGGAGGAGCTCATCGACCACGTGTGGGATAACAGCGTGGATAATTTCAGCAATTCCATCCGGGTGCATATTTCCGCACTGCGCAAAAAGCTGCGGACCGCCCTGGGCTATGACCCCATCCGCAACCGCATCGGGGAGGGGTATATTATAGAGGAGGAACAGGCGTGAAAAAGCTCTCGTTACAATGGCGCATCACCCTGATGACGGCGCTTTTGATCGGCGTGACCTGTGTGGCGATGAACTGTCTCATCAGCAGCTCCGGCCGGCGCTATATGGATTCCATCGGGGAGACGCTGCAGGAATACAGCATCGAGGGGGAGCCGGCCTTTTTTGACCCCGGCACCGCAGGCGAAAATGACGATATCACCATCATCATCAGCGGGGCGCAGCAGTCCTTTATCACCACCAACTGGTGCATCACCGCAGCGGTGACGCTGTTAAGCGGCGTGCTGGCCTATTTTGTGACCGGGCGGGCATTAAAGCCGCTGCGCAGCTTTGCCGCACGGGTGGAGCAGGTACAGCCGAATAACCTGGCGGAAATGAAGCTGGATGAGGAGGTGCTGCCGGAATTTCAGCAGTTCAGCCGTTCCTTTAACCGGATGCTGGACCGCCTGAACGAGGGCTTTACCGCACAGCGGCAGTTTACCGGCAACGCAGCCCATGAGCTGCGGACGCCGCTTTCGCTGATGCAGGCGCAGCTGGAATTGTTTTCGGCGGAGCATCCCAACGTGCTGCCGGAAACGGCGGATTTTCTGCGGCTTTTGCGGGAGCAGACCGAGCGCATGACCCAGATGACCAAGACCCTTTTGGAGATGAGCGAGCTGCGCACCGTCCCCTGCACCGACCGCATCGAGCTGGCCCCGATGGTGGAGGAGATCTTCGAGGATATCATGCCGCTGGCGGAGAAAAAGGGCATCACGCTGGAATGTGAGGGCGACGGGGTGCTGACCGGCAGCGATACGCTGATCTACCGGCTGATCTTCAATCTGACCGAAAATGCCATCCGCTATAACCGCCCGGGCGGGACGGTGCGCATCACCGTCACCGAGGAGGGCAGCGAGCTGGTCATCCGGGTGATCGATACCGGGTGCGGCATCCCGGTGCAGTACCGGGAAAGCATCTTCCAGCCCTTTTTCCGGGTGGAGCAGTCCCGCAGCCGGGCATACGGCGGCGTGGGGCTGGGTCTTGCGCTGGTGTGGGAGATCGCGGCACTGCACGGCGGCAGGGTGGCGGCGGAGCAGAGCGACGAAACCGGCACCACCATGGCGGTGCGGCTCCCGGCCGGAAGGGAATAAGACCGTTGACCCGATTAAATCAAAAAGCCCGCAGGGTACCGGGCGGTATTAAAATAACAAGCCCTCCGTATGACTGCAATCACACGGAGGGCTGTTCCTTATGAATGATGATGTATGGCTGGCGGCAAAGGGTCAGTCAAAACCGATTGCGGAGGGAATATCAGGCAAATATAATAAGCGCAATCCCCGTGATGAGCAGAGCAATACCAATAACAAGCTCTACCAGACCTACTCTCTTTGCATATTCCTCATTCTTTCTACCCTCTTTAAAGTCCGACTCAAAACCGTTGATGAGATTATATTTCTTCCCAAAATAAATGAAGCAGCCAAACAGAAGGAATGCCAGTCCCAGCACTACGGTCAATCCCTTTAGGAGCATCATATAAGCACCTCCATAAATTCTCGGCTTGTCTATCGGTTTTCTCATTCAAATTATACCATAAAGCCTGCGAACAAGTCCACCGCAAATTTTGTGGGAGATGAGAAAAGCCGAACCGCCGAAAAGCCTGCCCCGCAGGGAAACACCATGAGCCGGTTGCTTTTGCGGGATGGTGCAGGGGGCAAGGCGGGCCGCAGGCCCGGCGGCGGAGCCGCCGAGGCGGGCGAAGCCCGCCTGTTTCGGCGCAGCCGAAACGGCCTGCGGCCCGCGTCCCCCCGGCAAACCGGCCGCCCGGGAAAACCGGGCAGAAAAAAGGCTCACGGCGGGGAAATACCGTGAGCCTTTTGAGCTTGTGCGGGGGGTTATTCGTCCAGCTTGAGGACGGCCATAAAGGCCTCCTGCGGCACCTCGACGCTGCCCAGCTGACGCATCCGCTTTTTGCCC
Organism: Oscillospiraceae bacterium; assembly: GCA_004557855.1. GTDB lineage: Bacteria > Bacillota > Clostridia > Oscillospirales > Ruminococcaceae > Angelakisella. The sequence continues at coordinate 34,526 of SFFJ01000027.1, read as the reverse complement.
TCCTTCTGCTTTTCGAGGAGCTTCTTTTTGCGGGTGATATCGCCGCCGTAGCACTTGGCAAGCACGTCCTTGCGCATGGCCTTCACCGTTTCGCGGGCGATGATCTTGCCGCCGACGGCTGCCTGAATGGGGATCTCGAAAAGCTGCCGCGGGATGTGATCCTTGAGCTTTTCCGCCAGACGGCGGGCACGGGGGTAGGCGTTATCGGCAAAGACGATAAAGCTCAAGGCATCCACCATTTCGCCGTTCAGGAGGATATCCAGCTTGACCAGACGGCTGGGGCGGTAATCCGAAAGCTCGTAGTCAAGGCTGGCGTAGCCCCGGCTGCGGCTCTTCAGGGCATCAAAGAAATCGTAGATGATCTCGGCAAGGGGGAGGTCATAGTGCAGCTCCACCCGGGTGGGGTCCAGGTACTTGGTGTCCTTGTAGATGCCCCGGCGCTGCTGGCAGAGATCCATCAGGGCGCCGATGTATTCCGGCGGGGTGAAGATGCTGGCCTTGACATACGGTTCCTCCGCCTCGGCGATGGTGGAGGGGTCTGGGTAGTTGGTGGGGTTATCGATGGACAGCTTGGTGCCGTCGGTGAGGGTAAGGTGGTAGATGACGCTGGGGGCGGTGGTGATGAGGTCGAGATTGAACTCCCGCTCCAGCCGCTCCTGGATGATCTCCATGTGCAGCAGGCCGAGGAAGCCGCAGCGGAAGCCGAAGCCGAGCGCCGCCGAGGTTTCCGGCTCGTAGGAAAGGGCGGCGTCATTGAGCTGCAGCTTTTCCAGCGCCTCCCGCAGGTCGGGGTATTTGGCACCGTCCGCCGGGTAGATGCCGCAGAAAACCATGGGATTGACGCTGCGGTAGCCGGGCAGCGGCCGGGGGGCGGGGTTTTCCGCCCCGGTGACGGTATCGCCCACACGGGTATCGGCAATGGTTTTGATGCTGGCGGTGAAATAGCCGACCTCGCCGGCGGAGATCTGCTGCCGCGGCACCAGACTGGTGGCGCCCATCACGCCGCATTCCACCACGGTGAACTGCGCGCCGGTGCTCATCAGCCGGACGGTCATGCCGGTGCGAAGCGTCCCCTGCATAACACGCAGGTAGACGATAACGCCCCGGTAGCTATCGTAGATGCTGTCGAAGATAAGCGCCTGCAGGGGGGCGTCGGGGTCGCCCTGCGGGGCGGGGATATCGGTGACGATGCGCTCCAGCACCTCGTGGATATTGACGCCGTTTTTGGCGGAGATGCGGGGGGCATCCATGGCGGGGATACCGATGACGTCCTCGATCTCATGGCAGACCCGTTCGGGGTCGGCGGCGGGCAGGTCGATCTTATTGACGACGGGGAGGATCTCCAGGCCGCTGTCCACCGCAAGGTAGCAGTTGGCCAGCGTCTGCGCCTCTATGCCCTGGGAGGCATCCACCACAAGGATGGCACCCTCGCAGGCCGCCAGCGACCGGCTGACCTCATAATGGAAATCGACGTGGCCGGGGGTATCGATGAGGTTAAAGTGGTAGGTTTCGCCGTTATCGGCCGTGTAGTCCAGCGCAACGGCGCGCGCCTTGATGGTGATGCCGCGTTCCCGCTCCAGATCCATATTATCGAGGATCTGATCCTCCATATCCCGCTTGGCAACGGCCTCGGTGGACTCCAAAAGGCGGTCGGCGAGGGTACTTTTGCCGTGGTCGATATGGGCGATGATGCAGAAATTGCGGATGTGGTCCTGGTAGCTCATGGCGTTCCTCCGGTACAATCAAGCGATTTAACAATTCATTATAGCATGGGCGGGCGGGGATGGCAAGGGCGGGGTGGGACGGATTTCGGGAGGGCCGGTGCAGGGGGCGGGCCGCAGGCCCGGCGGCGCAGCCGCCGAGGCGGGCTTCGCCCGCCTGTTTCGGCGCAGCCGAAACGGCCTGCGGCCGTAGCGTGCGGCTTGCCGCAAACCCGTGCAGGAGCAGCAAAAACCCCTCCCCGGGGGTGGGGAGGGGAGAGGTGCGGCGGGATCAGCCCCAGACGTTGGGCTGCTGGTGGTTGGGATTGTAGGAAACGGAAACGGGCCCCATCTCCTCACCCGGGCGCAGCAGGCGCGCCATGACCACAAACCGCTGATTATCGGTATTGCCGTAGAAGCGGGTGCAGGTGGAAAGGGTGATGAGCTTATCCCCGGAGTTGACATCCACCCCGAAATTGTGGCGGGAACGGCTCTTGGCGCCGCTGATGACGCTGTCGATATTGCCCTCGGCGTTGATGTACCAGTCGGTCCCCTCGGTGTAGAAGCAGGCGAAAATCACAAACGCCATTTCCTCATTGGGGGTGGAATAGTAAAGATAGGGGTACTGCTCCGCCCAGCCGGTGTGGTGGTAGCTCAAAAGCGACTCGAACATCTGCTGGCCGGCATAGTAGGTGGAGGGGGCGGCGTTCCAGCGGCAGTTTTTCCAGTTGTGGCCGTAAATGACGGTATTGCTGGAAAGGCTGTCCGCCGAACCGAACTGCGTAGCGGTCTGGGTCCACAAAACACCGTAGTAGCTCTGGCCGCGGTCCAGCCCGCGGTGCAGGTAGTAGTGATCCTCATAGGCATTTTGCAGGACGGGGTAATTGATATTGGTGCCGGGGATCTTGAGCCAGGCCTTGACATCACTGTTAAGGGACTGGTAGTAGCCGATATTGGAGGCACCGGTATTGCCGTTATACACCGACGCCTTGAAGTTCCCGCCGGTTTTGGTGGCGGTAAGTGCTCGCCCGGAGCCGCTGCTCTTTTGCCCGCCGGGCAGCTCGGTGCTGGTGCTCGTCGCTGCGGCGGCCTTGCGGGCCTCCTCGGCGGCCTTGGCTTTTTTGGCCTCCTCAGCAGCCTTTTGCAGGGCGGCATCGGCCTTTTCGCCGGCCTCGGCCACATAGGCGGTCAGGTCGGCTGCAGCGGCGGTGCGCCCCTCTGCGGCGGCCTGCTCCACGCTCTGGTGCTGCTCGACCTGCAAATCGGTGGCGGCGGCCAGTGCGTCAGCCAGGGCGGAATCGGCACGGGCGGTCACAACGCCGTCGATGCCGAAGGCGACCCCGACGCACAGGACAAGGCCCGCTGCACCGACGAGGAGTCTTCTGGTGCGGTATTTTTTAGCCCGCTGGGCTTTGGTCTCTTTGGTGGTTTCTGCCATATTTGTCTCCTTTTATCAGGGGGGATGGTTCTTGACCGGCAGGGCTGCCGATCGTCGGAAATAGTATAGCATATTTTTTCCGCATTGAAAAGAGCTTTCCTGCATTGGGCACATTTTCCATGCGGGGTGGCCTTTTGGGGGCGGGTGTGGTAGAATAAAGGCAGAACCCGGCAGGGGGCAGCCCGGGGCGCAGCCCCGGCGGCGCTCCGCGCCGCCGAAGCGGCCTCCGGCCGCTTAAACCGCCCGCAGGGCGGTTTGGGCTGCGCCCCGTACCGGCACCCTGCAAAGTCCGAGCCAGAAAGGAAAACCGATGAAACCGATAAGCGTCTATCTTCATGTGCCGTTTTGCCGCAGCCGCTGCGGGTACTGCGGCTTTTACAGCGGGTGCCGTCTGTCCCTGCGCACCCCCTACCTGCAAAAGCTCATCGAGGCGGTGGAAACAGCCCCGGCGGAGGGCCGCGAAATACAAACGGTCTATTTTGGCGGGGGAACGCCCACCCTGCTGGGTACGGGACTGGTAACGGTGCTGGATGCCCTGAAAAGGCGGTGGCCGGTGGCGGCGGATGCCGAAATCACGGTGGAGGCGAACCCCGGCACCGTAACGCCTGCGCTGCTGGACGCCCTGCACGGGGCGGGGGTCAACCGGCTGTCCTTCGGGCTGCAGGACTGCGAGGACGACGTGCTGCGGCTGCTGGGGCGCAGCCATACGGCGGCGGAGAGCGAGGCTGCGGTAGCCATGGCAAAGGCCGCAGGCTTTTCCGGCCTCTCGGTGGATTTTATGCTGGCGACCCCGGGGCAGACCCCCGAAAAGGCGGCACGGCTGGCGCAGTACGGCCTTTCTCTGGGGGTGCCGCACCTGTCCTCCTACCTGTTAAAGGTGGAGCCGGGAACGGCATTTGACCGGATGGGCATGGCGGCACGCTGCCCCGATGAGGATACGGCGGCGGAGTGCTATCTGGCGTACTATAAGGTGCTGGAGCAGGCCGGGTACCGGCATTATGAGATAAGCAATGCGGCGCTGCCCGGGTACGAAAGCCGCCACAATACCGTCTACTGGCAGCTGGGGGAATACCTCGGCATCGGGCCGGGGGCGGCGGGCTACTGCGGGGGGCGGCGCTATCGCTTCCCGGAGGACATCGAGGCTTTTCTGGCGGCGGAAAACGTGTGGACGCTGCCGCTGGATGACGGCCCCGGCGGGGACTGGGAGGAGGCGCTCATGCTCTCCCTGCGGCTGGCGGAGGGACTGACCCCGGCGCTGGCGCACCGCTACGGGCAGGACTACACCGCCCTGCTGCGGCGGGCGGCCCCGATGCAGCGGGCAGGCCTGCTGCGGGCCGGGGACGACCGCATCGCGCTGACCGACCGAGGCTTTCTGCTCTCCAATTCCATCATCGTGGCGCTGCTGGGGTAGGCAGCACCGGGGGAAAAGGCTGCCGTGCGGCCTTTTTGCTCTTTTCGGGCAGCTGCAGGGGGCAGGACCGGGCGCAGCCCCCGCCGCAGGCGGCGGCAGGCGTGCCTGCGGCACGCCTTGGGCGGCTTCGCCGCCGGGCTGCGCCCGGTACCCTCCCACGGCAGAACCTCCCATTTACCGGGGACGGCCGCAAAACAGGAACCGTTCCTCCTGTTCACAAATTGGCAAAACAAATCAGCTAATTTTTGTGAATTTATTCCCGCAAAATCACCAAAAAGGGGAAAACGCGGTTGCACCTGCGGGGCGGGACTGCTATAATATACATGAGTTCGTGCCGCCACACGGGCGGGATGAACAAACAAATTTTTCTGGAGGAGAAAAAGATGAAAAAGATTCTTGCAATCGCCCTGGCTCTCGTCATGGTTCTGGCCATGGTAGCCTGCGGCGAAAAACCCGCGCCTACCCCCGATCCCGATCCCACAGGCGAAGTTTACAAGGTAGCAATGATCACCGACTACGGCGACATTACCGACCAGTCCTTCAACCAGACCACCTATGAGGCCTGCAAGGCGTTCGCCGAGAAGAACAACATCGAGTTCAAGTATTTCAAGCCCGCCGGCGATAACACCGCCGACCGTGTTGCCATGATCGAGTCTGCCGTTGAGGCCGGCTTCAATGTTCTGGTTATGCCCGGCTATGCCTTCGGCGGCGCCATCGTTGAGGCTGCTCCCCAGTACAAGGACATTAAGTTTGTAGCGCTGGACGTTGCCAAGGGCGACCTGCTGGAGACCGCAGTAGCCAAGGCCGGCGAGGCCTATGACTACGAGCCCGATAACTGGGAGCTTTCCAAGTACTTTGATATGAGCAACGTTTACTGCGCTGTTTACCAGGAAGAGCTGTGCGGCTACATGGCCGGCTACGCTGCTGTTAAGCTGGGCTATAAGAACCTGGGCTTCCTGGGCGGCATGGCTGTTCCCGCAGTAGTTCGCTACGGCTACGGCTTTGTTCAGGGCGTTGATGCTGCTGCCAAGGACATGGAGCTGACCGATGTTAAGTGCAACTACGTTTACGGCGGCCAGTTCTTCGGCGATGCCGACATCACCGCTGTTATGGATACCTGGTACAGCAAGGGCACCGAGGTCGTCTTTGCCTGCGGCGGCGGTATCTACACCTCCGCTGTTGACGCTGCCAAGAAGGCCAATGCCAAGGTCATCGGCGTTGACGTAGACCAGGCCGGCGTTATTGCCAAGTATGCCGAGGTAGAAGGCATGACCGTTACCTCCGCTATGAAGGGTCTGTATCCCGCCACCTACGATGCTCTGACCGACATCATCCTCAACGGCAAGTGGGCTGACTATGCCGGCAAGATCGTTACCCTGGGCCTGGTATCCGGCGAGGATCCCACTCTGAACTATGTTCAGATCCCCATGGGCGACGGCACCCAGTGGTCTGACAGCTTCACCGTCGAGAATTACAAGGCTCTGGTTAAGGATCTGTTCGATGGCAAGATCTCCGTCAGCGCCGACATCACCAAGACTGCTGCCGATTTCGCCACCGTCATCACCGTGGACGATCAGGGCAAGATCAAGGGCTGATCACTGCGAACCTGACACAACCGGAAAGACCGCTTCGGCGGTCTTTTCTTTATGCAAAATCATCTCCCCCATCAACAGGGACGAAAAAAGCAGGGAAGATAGCCCCGCCGCCCCATCAACAGGGACATAAAAAGCAGGGAAGATACCCCGCATTTCCCCCATCAACAGGAACGAAAAAGCGGGGAAGATAGCCCCGCATTCCCCCCATCAACGGGGACGCAAAAAGCGGGGAAGATAGCCCCACCGCCCCCATCAACAGGGACACAAAAAGCAGGGAAGATAGCCCCGCCCGCAAAAAATCCCCCGGCCGCACCGGGGGATTTTGCTATGCTTTATTCTGCTGCGGGAGCTGCGGGGCTGCGATCAGTCCAGCACCACCAAACGCCCCTCCACCTCACGCTTGAGGTGCTGATTGACCATCAGGTATTCCTCCACCACATCCCGCGCCGAGGTGGAAAGCACCCGGATCTTGCCGTTCTTCTCGACCTCCTCCAGGGTGATATCGAGGAACGGCTTGAGGTTATTGTAGTGGTATTTCTGCAGCGCCACGGTATACAGCCGGTCGGGGACCAGCGGCTCGCCGTCCAGCGTCAGTGTGCGGAACGCCTGCTCGCTGCGGGACCAGACGATCCGCGTCCCGTGGGAGAACTGGTAGAATTCCGTGTGCTCCCCCTGGAACGCCTCATCCCGCAGGATATGGCGGATCATGCGCTCCAGCTGGGTGCCGGTGACCTTGAGCATATACACCGCATCATCGTAGGGCAGGCACTCCGCCAGGTCGGCATAATGCACCACCGGGCCCAGCTTCAGGCTGCGGATGGCGCCGGAGCCCATCAGCATCAGGTCGATGCCGAAGCTGTCCCGCAGGATATCGGAGATGAGATTGCCCAGCGGCGTTTCCCGGTTGCGCTGGGGGTGGGTAAGCTCGCAGGCGAACCGTGTGATGATACGGTCATATTTTTCGGAGGTGCTGGTTTTGTAGCGCTGGATGAACGCCTCCACCTCCTCATCCCGGGGGCAGTGGGCGTCGTCAATGGGGATCATCTGCCAGGTAAAGGTATCGATGGCGTTGAGGTCGGTATCCACCATAATGTCAAAACGCCCGATCTCATCGGTGCCGGTGCCCGCCTGCACAATGTAGATATCATTGACCTTGCAGGGCTCCTCCATTGTGGTGTGGCTGTGCCCGCCGATGATAACATCCACGCCCCAGTCGGGGTCCAGCAGCGCCGCCAGCTTTTTGTCCTCCTCAAAGCCGATATGGGTAAGCAGCACGGTGAAGTCGATATCGATGGCATTATAGGCGTTGCAGATGTTGCCCACCTCCTGCGCCGCCTCGCCGATATCCACAAAGGAACCGATCAGCTCATCGCTCTTGGTGGCCGCCAGCACCTCCTCCGTGATGATGCCGATGAACAGGATCTTCATATCGTCGATTTGGGCGACCCAGAACGGCTGGAACATCCGCCGCCCGTTGGATTTGATGTGCAGGTTGGCATTGATGATGGGAAAATCCGCGCATTTTTCAAGGAACAGAAGATGCGCCAGCCCGTAATCGACCTCATGGTTGCCGATGGTGGCCACATCCGGCCCCACCAGGTTCATAATGCCGATGGTGGAGGTACCCTTATATTCCGAATCGATGACGCTGCCGCGGAACATATCGCCCGCCACGGCGTAAATGACGTTTTTCTCCTCCCGCCGCACCTTATTCACATACCCGGAGAGCAGCGAAACGCCGCCCACCAGCCGTTCATCGATCTGCTCGGCCAAAAAATCGCCGTGCATATCGTTGGAATGCAGGATGGTCAGTTTTTTCAGGTTCTTCATAGGCTTCTCCCTTCTGCCGTTGCGGATCACAGTTTCGTTTATTGCGCTCTTACCCCGCCAAAGCCCCGGAGGATGCCCGCGGGAAAGAGGAAAGTACCGGCTGCTTTGTGCCTTTCGTGTGGATTTCCCCCGAAAAAGACGGCGCCGATGCACCGACTGTATAATAGTATGATATCGGTTATGGATGGAAAAAGCAAGCAAAACGGGAATTTCGGTGAAAAACGCCTGTCCGCAGCGAAAATATATGTGCAAAACGCACAAACCGCCACTCACTAAAACCCCGCCGTACAACCCCCTGCAAGCCGCAAGCCCGGGCCGCAGGCCGTTTCGGCTTCGCCGAAACAGGCGGGCTCCGCCCGCCTCGGCGGCTCCGCCGCCGGGCCTGCGGCCCGCCCCGCCCCTTTTGCGCCTTTCATGCCTGCCGCCCGCAGCCCGACCGGGCGAAAGGCATAATAAGGGCGGGAACACCATCAGCGATGCTCCCGCCCCTCATCACCGGCCCCGCAAACCAGAAATTGTCGGGTTCAAACTGTAACCTCAATTTGATTCCCTTCAATTGCAACAATACAGCTTTCGTAATAGCCATCTCCTGTTGTCCGGGGACCGCTGATTACTTCATAACCAGCAGTTTTCAACTCTACGGTCAAGGCATCAACCTTTTCTTTACTTCCTACACTAAATGCGATATGTGCATATCCCGTGCGAGCAAGTTCTTTAGGTAAATCAGGCATTTCTGGCTTATTCATAATCTCTAATCGTGCGCCATCATCAAACGACAGAAAATAGGAACGAAAGCTAGTTATCAGATTATGATATCCTTCGTTCGACTTGGCTCCCAGATACTTCATAAAAAAGTTGCGAGTTTTTTCCAGGTCATTTACATATAAAGCAATGTGTTCGATTTTCATAATTCACCTCCATAAATCCCGATTTATCTTTCAAGAATAAAATATCAAATAAAAAGCCGAAAAGCAAGGGCGGGGTCATCCACCCGCCCTTTCCCGTTAAAGCCCGCTTTCAATCAATATGATAAATCCGAGCGCATCACCCATACGGATCATGCAGCCCGGATCATCATTACTTGGTCGGAGTGAGGTGACTCGAACACCCGGCATCTTGCTCCCAAAGCAAGCGCGCTACCAACTGCGCTACACCCCGATATATTTAGTTTTGTGCTTGTTCTTCCGGTTACCCGCTTGCTTTGCTCGCCCGGCTTGCGGTTCCCGAAAAAAACCTCGCGATGTTCGCCTGCTCGATTTTTTCGACCGCGGCGCGTGCTCCGCCTCGCTGCATCCGCCACCGGCGGCGCTCGGCTTCGCACCCCAAAGTGCAGGCGCTACCAACTGCGCTACACCCCGATATATTTAGTTTTGTGCTTGTTCTTCCGGTTGCCCGCTTGCCTTGCTCGCCCGGCTTGCGGTCCACGATAACTCCAACAGTATACTGGATTTTCCGCCGAAAGTCAACGGGCCGGGGCCCCGTTTTTGCCGTCCGCAAAAAGCAAAGGGAGAGCGCTCCTTGCGAAGCCTCTCCCTTCGGGAAATGTTTTGCGGTTTTACCGGCGGGAATTACTTGGCATCCACTTCCGCCATGTGGCCGATGAGATCCAGCAGCTTGTTGCTGTAACCCCACTCGTTGTCGTACCAGGAAACCAGCTTCACAAAGTGATCGTTCAGCATGATGCCGGCCTTGGCGTCAAAGATGGAGGTGTGAGGATCGGTGTAGAAGTCGGAGGAAACGACGTCCTCATCGGTGTAATCCATAATGCCCTTCAGCTCGCCCTCGCAGGCAGCCTTTACGGCCTTGCAGATCTCCTCGTAGGTGGTGGGCTTGGCCAGAGAAACGGTCAGGTCAACAACCGAAACATCCAGCGTGGGAACACGGAAGGACATGCCGGTCAGCTTGCCCTTCAGCTCGGGGATAACCAGAGCGCAGGCCTTGGCAGCGCCGGTGGAGGAGGGGATGATGTTGCCGGCTGCGGCACGGCCGCCGCGCCAATCCTTCTTGGAAGCGCCGTCTACGGTCTTCTGGGTGCCGGTGGTGGAATGAACGGTGGTCATCAGACCCTCAACGATGCCGAAGTTATCGTTGATGACCTTGGCCAGAGGCGCCAGGCAGTTGGTGGTGCAGCTGGCGTTGGAAACAACGTTCATATCCTTGCGGTAGGTGTTGTGGTTAACGCCCATAACAAAGGTGGGAGTCTCGGCGTCCTTGGCGGGAGCGGAGATGATGACCTTCTTGGCGCCGCCCTCCAGGTGGGCCTGGCACTTTTCGGTGGTGGTGAAAACGCCGGTGGACTCTACGACATAGTCAGCGCCTACCTTGCCCCACGGAATTTCAGCGGGGTTCATCAGGTCAAAGACCTCGATCGCGTGACCGTTTACCGTGAACTTTTCGTCCTTGATCTCCACGGTGCCGTTGAAGCGGCCGTGGATGGTGTCGTACTTGGTCATGTAAACCATGTAGTCACGGTTGATGGCGGGATCGTTGATCGCAACCACCTCGTACTTTTCCGGCTGCTCCATTGCGGCGCGGAATACCAGTCTGCCGATACGGCCGAATCCGTTGATACCGATTTTGATTGCCATAAAAAATCTCTCCTTATAGTTTAGATTTTGGGGTCAGTGCTTACATTGTCTATTTTATAACATTCTCTCGCAAACTGCAAGAGCTTTTCACCGGAAGTATAACAAATTATAGCCTTTTTTACAATCTTTCATGCCCCGAATGGCCGATGATGGGGTAAAAACCGGAAATAATACCGAAGAAAACACTCCCCGGCGGCAAAAATGGCATGACAGCGCCGCTAAATTGTGGTAAAATAGCGTTGTCGAAATTTGTCGAAAAAGGAGGGCGCCCTGTGGAACAGGATAAACTGGAATACAAACCGGATTACGCATCGGCAGTATCAACGGCCATGCGCCGTCCCCTTACCGATCTGTTTTCTCATATTCGCAGCCTTGCCGCCCACGAGGAGCTGCTGACCCCCTATCTCCGGCAGGAGCTGGAGGGGGTACTGCTTTCCGGCTACCGCCTGCTGCGGGTGGCCGATAGTATCTCCGCCGCCGAAAAATACGAGCCCGCCGAAAACGCCATGACCGTTTTCCCGCTGTGGCCGCACCTGCGGGAGGGCCTGGAGGCCGCCCGTCTGCTGCTGGGTGTCAGCGGCAGCACCCTGCAGTATGACCTCCCCGAAACACGGGAAACGGTGCGCGCCGATGAGGAAATGCTCATGCGTGCGGTGCTGCACCTCATCAGCAATGCGCTGGACGCCGCCGAGGACGGCACCTCGGTGACGGTGCGGGGCAGCATCGTCGGGGAGCAGGCGGTCATCACCGTCAGCGATACCGGCTGCGGCATCGCCCCCGACCGTCTCGACTCGGTATTCGAGCCCTACACCTCCCTCAACCGGGACGGCCTGCCGTATCAGTCGCTGGGGCTGGGGCTGCCCCTGGCCCGCCGTGTGCTGGAAACCCATGGCGGCTCTCTGCGGATCGTCAGCACCGGGGAGGGCACCGCCGCCGTTTGCTCGCTGCCCCTCTGTAATGAGCTCCCCGCCCTTTTGCGCAGTCCCGCCCCGCCCTACCTGCAGGATACCTTTTCTCCTTTATACACCGTCCTCTGCGAATACATCACCCCCCCATGGCCCTACTCCCAGCCGTAACCCCCGCCCTGACCGTCCCCGGTCAGGGCTGTTTTTTCGCAGCCGCCCGGATCGGGCCGCAGGCCGCCCCCGCCTTCAGCGGGGGCACGCAGCCCTTCGGGCTGCGTCGGCGGCTCCGCCGCCGGGCCTGCGGCCCGCACCAAACCCTCCCCCAAAGCCCCCAAAAAATCAAACCCCGCCCCCGGCCGCAGGCCGTTTCGGCTCCGCCGAAACCCGCGGGCTTCGCCCGCGTCGGCGGCTCCGCCGCCGGGCCTGCGGCCTGCACCAACTCCCCCCCAAAGCCAAAAAACTCCCCCCGGCCATTCGACCGAGGGGAGCATCCATTCTATTCTGTTTTATTCCACCGAGATGAGGAAATAGTACACCGGTTGGCCGCCGTAGGCCAACGTCAGCTCCACGTCCTCCGGCAGCAGGGCACGCACCGCTTCCTCCACCTCGCCGGCCGTCTCCTCGCTCACATCGGCGCCGTACAGCAGGGTGATGAACTGGCTGTCCTCCCGCATCAGGTCCTTGGCGATCTTCGCCGTCACCGAGCCGAGATCGGTCCCGGTAAAGGCCACCTTGCCGTTCTCCAGTGCCAGCAGCTCGCCCTCGTGGATCTGATGCCCGTCGTAGTCGCTGTCCCGCGCCGCAAAGGTCACCGAGCCGCTTTGCACGTGCTCGGCCGCCTCCTGCATCGCCTCCACATTCGCCTTTACCTCGGCGCTTTCGTCGTAGGCCATCATGGCGCTGATCCCCTGCGGGATGGTGGTGGTGGGCACCACATGGATGCGCCGCACCCCGCTGGTACGGGCAAGGCGCGCCGCCTGCTCCGCCGCCATTACTATATTCTTATTGTTGGGCAGAACGTAAACGTCCATGGCAGGCACCTGCTCCGCCGCATGCAGAATATCCTCGGTGGAGGGGTTCATGGTCTGCCCGCCGCTTACGATCTGCTGCACACCGAGATCGGTAAAGAGCTGCTGCACGCCGTCACCGGCGGCCACCGCCACAAAGCCCGCCGCCAGCGCCGGGTCGATCTCGACCGCCTTCGGCTCGGCAGCCTTCTGCTGCTCCTTGACGCTTTCCACCTGCGCCTTGTGCTGCTCTATCATATTCTCGATCTTCAGCTTGGTCAGCATCCCGTAGGTCGCCGCCTTTTCCAGCGCCAGACCGGGGTGGGCGGTATGCACGTGGCACTTGATGATCTCATCATCGTCCACCACCACCACGCAGTCACCTATCGATTCCAGATAGGCCCGCAGTCCGGCGGGATCGTGGTCGGGGTCGTCCCGCATCACCAAAAATTCGGTGCAGTAGGGGTTATTGATGTCCACTTCCTCCACCTCACCGGCAGCGTTCACCACGGTAACAGCCTCCTCATCGGTCGGGGCGGCGGCGCTGCCTGCGGTACCGGGCACCATGCCCTCACCGGCAAATACCTGCCGCATCCCCTTGAAGATATACACCAGTCCCTGCCCGCCGGCGTCCACCACGCCGGCCTTTTTCAGCACCGGCAGCTGTTCGGGGGTGTGGGCCAGGGCGTCCTCGGCATATTCAATGATGAGATCCCAGATCTCCAGGGGCTCCGTCGCTTCGGTCAGAACGGCACGGCTTTTTTCGGCCGCCACTCTCGCCACCGTCAGGATGGTCCCCTCGGTGGGCTTCATAACGGCCTTATAGGCGGCCGCCACGCCGATCTCCAGCGCCTCTACCAGGTCGGCGGCGCAGGCCTCGGTCTTGTGCTTCAGCCCCTTGCTAAAGCCGCGGAACAAAAGCGAGGTGATAACGCCGGAATTGCCGCGGGCGCCCCGCAGCAGTGCGGAGGCCGCTTTGCCGGCCACATCGCCCACGGTGGTATAGCTGTTGTGCAAAAGCTCCTCACGGGCGGCGCCCATGGTCATGCTCATGTTGGTGCCGGTGTCGCCGTCCGGAACGGGGAAAACGTTCAGGGCGTCCACCTTCTGGCGGTTGTTTTCAATATTATTTGCGCCGGAGATATAGGCCTCCGACAACTGCTTTGCGGTGATCAAATCGTACTCCTTCCGGGTGCGCCGTGCGGCGCTCCCTGCACATTGCAAAATAACGGGAGAGCCGTATCAGGCGGTCATCTCATCCACATATACATTTACCCGCGCTACCTTAAAGCCGGTGCAGTCCTCCACCTTGTAGCGCACATTGTGGATGATGCTCTGCACGATGGCGCTGATGTTGATGCCGTAGGTCACGGCAATGTGGATATCCACGATCAGCTGGCCGTCGGTGGTCTTTACCCGCACGCCCTTATCGGGCACATCGCTGCGGGTGATGGCGTAGCGCAGTCCCTGGTAGGTGGAATTGATCATCCCGGCGACGCCGTAGCACTCGGAGGCGGCCATGCCGATCAGGTTTGCAAAGTATTCCTGCGAGATCTCCACGGTGCCCATTGTGTTTTCGTAGCCTATCATCAATATCCCTCCGTTTTAGCGGCGGCCGTCAGGCCGCAAAATGTTTTTGCCGATCACTAATTATACTATACTTTTTCGGTTCTGGCAACCCTGCGCCCCATTTGTTCAGCAGATGTTCAGTTTTCCCATCCGCCCCGCCGCAGGGCTCGTGCCGTCATTTCCCGGCTATCCGGCTCACTTTCCGGGCAGATGCTCCGCCCCGCCGCAAAATCCGCACACGCTCTTTGCGGATATACAGCTCACTTTCCGGGCAGCCGTTCCACCCCGCCGCAAACCGGCGCTTTTCATTATTATAGCGGGGCTCCTTTATCCGGCGGACGTTCCGCTTTCCCATCCGCCCCGCCGCACATCCCCCCGGCAGCACGCCGGTTATCCGTCCACATTCACCCGCTTGATATCAACAGCCTTTCCGGTTTTCCCGTCCACCTCCAGCAGCACCCCGGAAAGCCGCACCGGGCCCCGCACGCTCTCAAACCGGGTGGGCAGCCCCGTCCTGAACCGCCGGATGGCGGGTTCGGGGGCCAGCCCCAGCGCCGAGTCAAACACCCCGCACATCCCCGCATCGGTGATATAGGCGGTGCCGCCGGGCAGCAGCCGTTCGTCCGCCGTTTGTATATGGGTATGCGTCCCGATGACGGCGCTTACCCGCCCGTCCAGGTACAGCCCCATGCAAATCTTCTCGGAGGTCGCCTCGGCGTGAAAATCCACAATTTTTATCGGCGCATCGATCTCCCCCAGCAGGCGGTCCATGCAGTCAAATGCATTTTCGTGGCTTTCCAGCAGGTAGTTTCCCTGCAGGTTGATGACCACCACCCGCGGCTTTCCGGGGCAGTCGTAAATGCACCAGCCCCGCCCCGGGGCGCTGTCGTGAAAGTTCGCCGGCCGGATGATGCGGTCGCTTTCCTCCAGTACGGGGTAGATCTCCCGGCGTCGCAGCGCATGGTTCCCCAGCGTGATGACATCCGCCCCCGCATCCAGGATCAGCTCGGCGCTCCCCGGCAGGATGCCGTTGCCCTCGGCAGCGTTTTCCCCATTCACGATGGTCATATCCGCCCCGTAAAAGCGCCGCAGGTTCGGCAGCTCCCGCCGCAAAAAGTCGCACCCTGCCTGCCGTACCACATCGCCCACAAACAATATCTTCATCTTTTTACTCCCCACTCATCCCTTGTACTGATTTATAATTATGGCCCGGCTTATCGACCTGCAAAAAACCAAGCCCCTATCCTTGCAAGCCCCTGCAAGCCGTACCCATCCTTTTCTATCCTGCAAAGAATCCGCAGCTTCCCCCGGCAAGCCCCTGCAAGCCGCAGGCCGAGGGCCCGCAGGGCAGCCCGCCTGCGGCGGGCTCGGCGGCTCCGCCGCCGGTTCCGGCTCCGCCGGAACGCCCTGCGGGCCCGCCGAGCCACCCACCGGCTTTTCCCTTATTTTACCCCAATTCCCGCCCCATTGCAACCGCCCGCCCCATCAAACCGCCCCTCCGGCCGCAGGCCGTTTCGGCTTCGCCGAAACCCGCGGGCTCCGCCCGCGTCGGCGGCTTCGCCGCCGGGCCTGCGGCCCCCCACCAACCCCGTGCCCTCCACCAACCCCGCCCCCCGACCTCCCGCACATCCCCCGCCTTGCACCCCGACCCCCGCCATGATAAAATGAACCCGAGGCCGCCCCGCCCCGCAAAAAAACGGCATTTCTCGCTTTGTGTCGTGTTCCCGCGGCAGGCGCGGCGCTATACTCAAAGAGGAAAGGAGGCCGCCCACATGGATCAAATCAAAATCGGCGCGTTTCTCAAAGCCCTCCGCCGGGGGAAGGCGCTCACACAGGAGCAGCTCGCCGAGCAGCTGGGGGTGTCCGGCCGGACGGTCTCCCGCTGGGAAACCGGCAGCAATATGCCCGATCTCGGGATGCTGGTCGAGCTGGCCGAGTTCTACGGGGTCAGCATCCCGGAAATCATCAAAGGAGAAAGGAAAAGCGAGAATATGGATCAAAAAATCAAAGAAACCGCCGTCGCCATGGCGGAATACAGTCAGGTCACCGCCAAAACCGGGATCCGCAGGGTCATCGGCATCCTGCTGTCCGTCTTCGGGTTGTTCATCATCATCTCCGCCCTGTCCGTCTTCCCCGCCGAAAGCAGTTGGGGCGGCATCTACGCCACGTTCGGCAGCCTCGTGATGCTGGCCGGCCTGTATCTCATCATCCGTCCGCTTGCCGCAAAATGCACCACCCGCATCGGCATCATCCTCGCCGCCGCCCTGCTGCTGTTCGGCGTATTCACCCTGTCGGATTACCTCGCCGTCACCCGGTTCAATCAGGTCCCGCGGTTCCGCATTGCAACGCGCTACGACAGCCGCACCCCCGATCAGCTGGTGTATCAAACGCTGTTCTTCACCGCCGTCCAGCAAAACCCCGGCACCCCCGATGCCCGAATCACCATCGTAAAATAGCCCGCCCAAAACCCCGCCCCCGGCGGGGTTTTGCCTTCCGGCAGATGGACGTGACATGGTTTCTTCTCGCCTATCGGCGGGGATGCTTCCTCGACAAATCGCAGTCCCGCGCCCCATCCCCCGCGACCCGTTAGGTAATAGTGAGATATCGCCTATCGGTGGGACAAGCCTTATAAAAGGTTTTGATTTGTACGGCTACCGCCGAGGTGGCACTTTTGACTCGCCAAAAGTGCCCAAAAGCGACTTGGGGTAAACCCCAAGACCCCGACGCACCGGAACGCCCGCCCGGAACGGCTGTGCCGTCCCGGATCGTGGGCTAAACGGTGCTTATAAGGTATCGCAGATGCATCTGCCCCCTCCCGGCCTCCCCCGCTTCGGGGGAGGGGAACGCCCTCCTTTTCTGTGCAAACCGCCAGCCCCGCTAACCATAACCATGGGTCAGCGGCTTGCGGTTTTTGCAAGCCCTAACACCCCGAGAGTTAGACTATTCCCCTGATTTCACCCGCCCATCCGGGCCCCCCCATCCGGGCCCCTTTCCCGCCTCGGGAAAGGGGGTGGGGGGAAAGGGCAGATACGCCCGTGGCTACCTTGGGAGCGATTCTGTGCGCAGTACGGATTGCTTTCCGGCTCCCGCCGGAAAGCAATCCGTATCCAGCACAGCCAGCGACTGGGGTCTTGGGGCAGCGCCCCAAGCGTGTTTTGGTTCCTTTTACACGAGTAAAAGGAACGCCCCGGCGGCGAGCCGTACTGACTGTCACCTATCGGTGACTTCTCCCCGCCCGCAGCCGATTACAGACCATCCCCTAAAATCCCCCCCCAACCCGATCCCTCTGCGGGCTCGCTTCGCTCGCCCCGCCGGCAGGCGTGCAGGCTGTCACCCTTCGGTGACTTTTCCCCGCCGCAGGCGACTGCAAACCCAACCCCCATAAACCCGCCAAACCCCCGACCCATCCGGGCCGGGGGCGTACTCGCACTATGGTGCCCGGTGGAGACGGGCAGGGGAGGCAATCAGTCCTTCTTCAGGGAGATGGCAGCAGCGGAAACGCCGGTGATGACCAGCAGCGCAGCCGCCACACCGATGAAGTCGGCAGCGCCGGTCGCAGGGTTCTGGGTGGAGCCGGAACCGGAACCGGAGCCGGAGGTGGTGCCGTTGCCGCCGGCACTTACGGCGGTCGCAGTCAGCGCCTTATCGGTCACAATAACGGGACCGGTCAGGGTGCCGCCGAAGCTCAAAAGGCCGCTGTTGTCGTCAAACTTGGCGTTCAGGTTGGCCAGCGTGCCGTCCTGACGCACCATGTAGGCGCAGTAGCCCTTGGCCATGCCGTCCACGGTCAGCTCCGCCGGGCGGTTGATGATGACCTGCTCGGCGCCGTAGCCGTAGGAAGCCTTGATGGTCGCACCGGCACGGGTCAGGTTGTCGTTCAGCGCCTTCTGGGCGGCGGGGGAAAGGGTGGTGTAGTTTACGGTGCCGAAGTAGATCTTGTCACCGGCCTTCAGCGGAACCGAAACATTGACCTTGCCGCCGTTATTCTCGGCAACCGACTGGTTCCAGCTGCCGGCGGTGATGTACTGGCCGTCCACGGTGGCCGCCTTTACGGTGTAAAGGATCTTGCCGGTCTTGTCCATGTTGGTGACGTTCAGCCCGCCTGCGGCAAATACCGCATCGGTCTCATCGGCCTTGCGGCCGTAATCAAAGCACATGGCCAGAATGTGATCCTCGCTCTTGGCGTTCATGGGGCAGAAGTTCTCGCCCGGCTCCTTGGCGGAAAAGTTCGCCAGCTCATCAAAGCTGGAAACATAGGCGTAGTTGGTCACGCCGTTCACTTCCTTCACATAGCTCACGTTCAGCGCCGGGGTGGAAACCCCGTAAACGGTCACCTTCACGCCGGTGATGATGATATCGGCATTGTTATCCAGTACGGCGGTGTCGTTAGGCTTGGTGTTCACCACGTATTTGTAGGTGGTCTCGTCGGTCTGTACCCAGCCCTGGCTCACGATCAGATCGCTGCCGGTGGGGATGGTCAGGCTGACAAAGTTCTTTTTGGGGTCAAAGTTCCCGTTGGTCTTGCCCCAGTTCTGGGCGGTCAGGCCCAGCTCCTCCTGGGTGAAAACGATGGACTGACCGGGGACGACGGACTGCATGTAGGTGTTATCGGCCGCCGAGGTACCGCCGGGGTAGCCGGCCTGGTTCCCGGTGGAAACCGCAAACGCCACGGTGCAAACCATCAGCACAGCCAGTGCCAGTGCAAATGCTTTTTTCATGGTACATTCTCCTTTGGGGTAAAATCTTTTGGCTTGTGAAGCTCCCGGCAGTGCGCTCCACACGCCCCGCCCGGCTTCTGTCGCCATTGTAACGGCCGCAGCCGCCCCGCCGCAAGATGGAGATTGTAACCAATTTGTAATTTTATGCGCTTTGCCGGTTTTCGGCCGTTTCGGGGCGCAGCTTCCGCACATCCGCCGAAAATACCGGTGATTTTCAGCCATTTCTGCCATACTTGCCCTTTTCCACCGCCCTGCCAAAACCCCCAGCAAAATCCAACCCGGCATAATTATTACATTTTGTAACCTGCACAGCCCGCAGGATCAGGCCGCAGGCCCGGCGGCGCGGAGCGCCGCCGAAGCGGCCCTCCGGGCCGCTTGCCCGCCCTCCGGGCGGGCGGCCTGCGGCCGTCCTCCCCCCGCCGCTCTGCCCCTCCCGCAAGCCCTCCCTCCCGTCCTACCTCCTGCCATCCTCCCTCCGCCGCCCGGCAAAAGCCGCCCGAACCGGGCGCAGCCCGCCCGCCCTCCGGGCGGGCTCCACGAGCTCCGCTCGTGGCTTTCGGCTCCGCCGAAAGGGGCTGCGCCCCTCTGCTCTCCCCAAAAAAATTCCCCCCAAACATCCCCCGACCGTTACATATAGGTTGGGTCCGCCAGCACCAGCCGGGTCAGGCACCCGCTCTCGGTGTAAATGATCTTCACCTGATAGGCCGCCATCAGCCGGTTGCCGCAGGCCGCCTCCACATGCACCGGCCACCCCGGCTTGATGTTGTGCAGTCCGGTCAGCGTCACCCGCATACTGTGCAGCCCCAGCTGCCCCTTCATCACCCGGCGGTAGGCGTCCAGCGCCGGCCGCCCGGTATATTCCCCGGCCGGAATGATATACCGGTTGCGCCGCACCTGCTGGCTGTTGCCGAAGGGGTTTTCGTACAGCTGCGAATAGGCGCCGCCCACATCCCGGTAAACAATGGTGGAAAGGGGGCTGCTGCGCCGGGTGATATATTCCAGCGAGCAGTACCGCAGCGCCCCGGTGTCGTTCACATCGTTGCTTACCCGCACCGGGTTGTCCGGGGAAAGCGCCTCCACCACGATATCATTGTTGGCGTTGATATACGGCTCTCTGCCGTACAGCCGGAAGCACAAAATACAAAATGCCTCCCACACCGAATGTCCCTTGCCCAGCTGGAAGGTCGCAGCACTGGCGGTGGTGTTGGGCAGCGTCAGCGTATGAAAGCCCAGCGGCTTTATCTCGGTATTAAAAAACGCCTGCGCCGTCAAATCGGTGTAGGTCTTGGGCAGCGCCTCATTATCGCACAGCAGCGCACCGGGCGTCCGGGCGCTTATGCTCACATACGCCCCGTTCCCGTCCACCGACCGCACGATCTCATCGCACATCCCGGCAAACAGCCCCTCGCTGTCGTGCTTTACCTGGATGCGGTTCAGATCGTCCAGCGGCCCCTCATGCGGGAAGGTAATATCCAGCTGCCACGCCGGGGAGTCCCAGCTCCGCGTGATGATCATCGTGCTCGGTTCCTTTAGTGAAATGGTCTGCTTATCCAGCGTCATGCCCAGCATTTCTATCGACATAATCCCCCTCCTTTTCCGTCCTCCGCCGGGTAAATGCTCCGCTTCCCCGGCCTGCCTTTCCGGGCGGCCCCGCCGGGAGCCTTTTCCCGCCCCATCGGTTCAAAAATCATACCGCCCTCCTTTTCCGTCCTCCGCAGGGCAAACGCTCCGCTTCCCCGGCCTGCCTTTCCGGGCGGCCCCGCCGGGGGCCTTTTCCCGCCCCATCGGTTCAAATATCATACCGCCGGCCCTTTTTTCACGGTGCTGCCCCGGTTCAATCCGCATAGCGGGTCCCCTCCCGGTCGGTCGCCGCGATCTGTTCGGTAAAGACCGCCGTGTAGCGCAGCACGGTGCCGTCCCCCTCACCGATGTAGGAAAGCCCGGCGGGAAAGGCGATGACCGTCCCTATGGCGGGAATGTACAGCTGCCCGGCCGTGGGCTGCCACATCAGCGCCTCCAGGGCGGCATATTGGGTCTTGGCGCTCTCCCCGTAAAATACCCCCTCCGCCCTGATGACCCGCTTTGCGATCCCCAGGTTCTGATGGATCGGCCCGTACTCCGGGCAGTGGGCGGTGGCAATGCGGGTCTCGGTCGTCACCGTGATCCTCTCCGGGTTGTGCGGAAAGGTAAAGGTCTTATAGCTCATTATTTTCATGTGTCTGCTCCTCTCTCAATACAGCGGCTCGCCGCAGCGGTCCATCTCCGGGGCCAGCCGCAGTTTTCTGCGCTGCAGCGCCGAAAGCTCGGTCTCCAGCGTGGCCGCATCCTGCAATACCACCTCGGTCACCGTCCCGCTTTCGGCTATTTCCGGCGTTTTTTCCCGCCGCAGAGAGGGCTTCCCCTCCGGCGCCCGCACAGCTGCTGCCACCGTCCTTGTCTCCTGCTTCATGGCTGTTCCTCCTTCTCATGCTTTCACTCCTCGGCCCGTTCCCGGCGGCGCCGGCCGCCTTCGGCGGCCTCCCGCCTGACGGCGGTGGCGGCCTGCGGCCGCCCGGCGCCGCCGGGCCCTTACCCTGCACCTGCCCCGGCTTCCGTTGCCGTCTCGGTCCGGGTGCGGGCCGTCAGCGTCGCCCGCTGCCAGATCAGCGGCCGGCGGGTCGCCTCCTCCACAGCGGTCCATTCGCAGCCGGTGTACTGTACCGTCTGCCCGTTTCGTGTAATTTTTACGCTGAAATTACTCATTGTATAAAAATCCGCCGGCTGCTCCCACTTAATCTGCTCCAGCTGCAAAATATGCGTCACCGTCCCCGGCAGAAATGCCAGCGGCTCGGTGCTGCCGTAGGGGCGTACCGCCGTCATCGCCCGGCCGGATTTCACCTCATATCCGGCGGCGTGGGCCAGTACCGCCCCGCCCGCCTCAATGGTGATCCCCCCCAAGGAATGAATGACCTGGTTCATGCCTCATCCTCCTCTTTGGGGGTCTCGGCCAGCGTGCAGTACACCGTCAGCAGGCCCCGCCTGCCAAAGGCCCCGCACCCCCGCAAAAAGCCGGTCTCGGCCCAGGTTAGCCCGGCCACCCCGCAGGGGAAATCCCCCCCGTGCCGTCAGTGCCGAAAGCTGCCCGGAAAGCAGCTCCGCCGCCTCCATGCTCTCCCGATGCAGCACCGTCAGCCGCAGTCCCACCTCCAGCAGCAGGGGGGCGCTGCCGGGCAGGGCGGTCTCGCTGCGTTTTACGCTGTGGTCACTCATCACCAGCGTGGTCACACCGGGGGTCAGCGGCCGCCGGACGGTCGGCATACTGTATAGGATCTCACACCCCGGCAGATGCGGCGCCAGATAGGCCGCCAGCTGTCCCCGCAGGTCGAATAAGCTGCTCACCGTCATGATCTCACCTGCCTGAAGGTAAATTTTCCGCTTGCGATGTATTCGGCGGCTGCCGCCAGATATTCCTCACACAGCGCCTTGGCAGCGGCCAGCGTATGGCGGTTCACCAGGGCCGCCGCCCCGATGTGGGGCAGGCTGCTGCCGCTCATTTCGGCCAGACACCACCGGTAGTAGGCCAGCGCCGCCGCAGCGGAGCCGATCGGCTCCGCCGCAGGGCCGGCCGACCGGTTTTTGGCGGTCAGCTCGGCCATGGCGTCTTGGCAGTAGGGCAGGCAGGCGGTCAGTGCATCCCCGGAAAGCCCCGAGAACACCCCGAATTTTTGCAGGATCTTATCGATATCCATCGTTCTGCCTCCTTTTTGCCGCATCAGGCGGTTTTCAGGGTCATCACCTTCACCGCATCGGGGAAGATCATCGAGAAGCCCGCGGTGGAGGAAACGGCGGCACGCTCCAGCTGGCAGTCGATCAGTCGGTCGAAGTCAACGGTTACGGGATCGCCCACCACCATTTCCAGGGCATAGCGGCGGTCCAGCGCAATGATGGTGCCGTCGGCCACCTCATCACAGACGATCATTTCGGCGCCGAGGGGAGAGCCCAGCTTACCGGTATTCTGGAAGTGCAGCCCGGTGGTGGGGTCGGCGAAGGCGGGCAGCCCCAGAATGGCAGCAGCGGTCTTGGGATTTACCAGCAGGGTGTTCATCTGGTAGGCGGTAAAGTTGCTCCACAGGGTGATGAGGTCGCTGTAGGCAAGGGTGGTACCGGCGGTGGTCAGCTTCTTCGGCGCGCTGCCGGTGGAGCCGTCACCGTGGACGAGGACCGAGACGGCGTCTCTCATCTGGCAGCGGGCAATCTCGGAGCCGATGCGGCGCATCGCCACGGTAAACAGGTCAAGGCGCTGGTACTTCAGGGCCTCATAGGAGGCACGCAGCAGTCTGCCGCGCTTATTCAGGGTGGTGGCCTTGTCCTTCAGGGAAAGGGTGGTGGCGGGCAGCTCGACGCCCTCGCTTCTTACATCCGCCTCCAGGCTGTCATCGCTGGTCATGCCGCGGTAGTCCACAGCGGAAATGTGGGTACGGGCCGCCACGATGGAAGAAAGCGGGTCATTTTCCTCCATTCCCTGGCGGACGGCACGCATCAGGTATTCGGGGAACAGCACGGCGCTCTGGCCGTTCTGGAAGAACTTTTCGATGGTGCTGGAGTGGCTGCCGCCCACCTGGATATCAAAGCGCTTGAGCTGGCGCTGGAAGGCATCCAGAGAGCCCAGCTCGGTGCCGCGGTAGTTTTCGGTGGGGTCCAGCTTCTCCAGCCGCTCGGCAAAGCTCTCGCTGCCGCCGCGGTACAGGGACTTGTGAATGTTCATTTCTTTGTAATTCTGGTTCATGTTTTCTCTCCGTTTCTTGTTTCAAGGTGCAAATCGCACGGTTTTAATGTTTTCTCCTCGCCCCGCTTTCATCCTATCGGATGCAAAGCATAAGGCTCGGTTTTCCTCGCCCCGCCCATCCTTTCGGATGCAAAGCATAAGGCTCGGTTTTCCTCACCCCGCCCATCCTGCCGGATGCAAAGCACGGGGCTTGGGGTTCGCCCTCGGTCAAAGGGCTGCCGGCTTTTCATCCTGTTCAGATGCAAAAGGCGCGGTTATCGGTCTCGGGCTCCTTTGCCGGGGCAGTCTGCACCACCGGTGCAAAGCGCCGGGCGGCCTGCTTTTTCATCAGGGCGGCCAGCGTTTCCAGCTCCGGGACGGAAAGGGCGGCCATGCTCTTTTCCAGCAGGGCGGGGGTCATTTCGGGCTGGGCCAGCATCGCCCTGCGGCGGATCTGTTCACACAGCGTTTCCCGGTAGCGCCCGGCCTCCTCGCTGTGCTTTTCCAGCAGCTCGATGTGCTTTCGCAGCCCGTAGGCCGCCGCCGCATCCAGGTGCAGTTCGCCCCGTTCCATTTCGGCAATCGCCCGTTCGGGGGTCAGGTACAGCGCCCTTTTGGGGGAACGGCTTTTGGTCACCCCGGCAGCGGGCTGGGCGGGCACCGCCACAAAGCTCCATTCGTAGGCGTCGGTGGGGTCCTCCAGCAGGGTATAGCACAGCGCCCCGCCGTAGCGCTTCCCGGCCAGATGGCCGCAGCCCTCCTCGGTACGGTCCGCCCCGCAAACGGAACAGACCCGTTTCCCCACGGCACAGCCCACGCTCACCTCCTTTTTTATGCCGCCCTCTATCTCCAGGATGAGATCGGCATTGGCGGCGGTGCGCACCATGTAGGCCCAGCCCTTCAGGGCCTTGTAGGGCTCGCCGCGGTGGTTCAGCCGGCCGTCCTCGGTCTCCACCGCACAGCGGTAGATGCGGGCCGTCTGCTTTTCTCCGCGGGGGTCGTGGTCAAAGATGCCGGTCTTTCCGCAGAACAGCACCGCCAGCTTTTCCAGCGCCGCATCGGTAAAGCATTCGTTATCCCGGTCCAGGTCGTTATCGCACAGCACCACCGGGAAGGTATAGACCTCCTCTGCGGATAGTTTGCGGCGGCTGAAGCGGCCGATGGCCTCCAGCTCTTTTTCGCTCACTGCGGGATTTTTTTCCTCGTTCATTCTTTCACCTCCTTGCCGGCCGCAGCGGCCAGCTTGCGTTCCAGTTCTTCGGCCTTGGCCCGTGTCAGACGGGCGGTGGCCTCCTCGGTCTCATCCTGCAGGCTGATGGGCAGCCAATTGACGGTAACGGCCGGGGAACAGCCCTGCGTCCGCAGGAACAGTCCGGCTATTTTGGTCAGGACGGGGGTAAGCAGGCGGCGGTAGAATTCCAGCTCGCCGGTCAGCAGATCGCTCTGCTGGCTGCTCATCCGTTCGGTGCTGCTCCAGGAAAGCCCCAGCCAGAAGGGCGGCAGCCCCAGCTTTGCAACGATCTGCTCCAACAGCTGGCGGACGGGGACCTCGGTGGCGATAAACTGGTTATCCGCCCCGATGACCTTGATATCCACATCGCCCACCGCCACAAAGTCCCGGATCTCTCCATCGGCGGCAGCCTGCATGGCGGCGCTCCATTCCCGGCTGATCTCTCCGGCCACCGCGGCGGCATCGGTCTGGTCGCCGGGGGCGGGATGGTAGGTCACGGCATAGCGCAGGTTGCCCATCCGCTCAAAGTTTTTGCCGATGGCGGAATAGATTTGCAGCAGCACCCGTGAAATGGCCGGCAGCCCCGATAGCAGGGATTGTCCGGTGATCTCGCCGGGGGCGGGGTGCAGCGCCGTAAAATGCACCAGCTCCGGGCAGGGCAGGGGGCGGCGGTTTTTGCCCTCCCCCGTGCAGATGACGGCATCAAGGGGGCTTTCCCCCTGCAAAAAGGTGAGGTGGGAAAGCGGCGGCAGGTAAAGCCCCGCGATGTCCTCGCAGTCCCGGGTGAGCACCACCTCACCCACGGCGTTGCCGTAGCACAGCAGGCTGTCAAGATACTGCCCGGCAAAGGCGGTGAGCCCCACGCTGCTGGCGCCGACCGGCACCTCCGCCGCAAAGCGGTTCAGGGCCTCCTGTGCCCGGGGGTCTTCGCGGCAAGGGTAAAATCCACCGTCAGCCGCACGATTTTTTGCAGCGCCGCATCGATAAGCGGGACGCTTTGCCGCAGGGCGAGGTACAGGGGCGCCTCCGCCGGCAAAAAACGCCGGGGCTGCCAGCATTCCTGCCGGGGCTGGGGCGCCGTTTGCACCGCCGCCCGGCCCGCTTTTTTGTTTTTGGGATCGAATATACCCAATGTTCGGTTTCCTCCTTTCGGAATGTGTGTGTTCGGGGGTCGGCCCGTCCCGCCGGGGGAGGCGGAGGGGGCGTTCCCCTTGTCCGGCGCAGCGGGCAGGGCCGCAGCAGCCGGCCCCTCCGGCCCGCAGGGCGTTTCGGCTTCGCCGAAACCGGCGGCGGAGCCGCCGAGCCCGCCGGAGGCGGGCTGCCCTGCGGGCCGGAGGCCGGCCTGCCGCAGGCCCGGGCCCATCAGCCGGAGGGCTCCCCTTGGGGGTTTTACTTCGCACCGGGCTGCCGGGGAAGGGCAGCCGCATGGAAGGCGGGGCGGTTTGCAGGGTGGCCGGATAAGACGGTAGATACAAAGTACCGGATCTCATCCATGGCGTGGTCGAACTCCTTGCGGGGGCGGTCCTCCGGGGCGTTTTCCTCCCAGCAGTACTGGGAAAATTCCCGAAGGGTATCCCGGCAGGAGGCGGAAAACCGCAGCCGGCCGCTTTGCAGCAGGTCGCTGACCCGGCGGATGCCGTCCAGCACGTCATTTTTGGCGGGGATGACGGGGTAGACGCCGTGGCGGCGGATGCATTCCATAAAGCTGGCGGCGGAGGGGTCCACGGTGATGCCGCGAATGGGCCTGTCCCCGGCCAGCCGGCAGAGCGCCGCATAGTATTCCTCATCGGTTTTCTGCACACCCTCCCGCCGGGAGTCGTGGTAGTATTCCGCTGCCCGGTACCAGACCCCTTCGGCGGGGCAGTAGCCCCACAGCCCGATGGAGCAGGGGTTGACGGTGCCGTAATCGCAGCTTAAATACCAGTCGGTCAGGCCAGGCGGCAGTTCCTTTGCTACGTGCCGTTCGGCGGAGAACATGGGGTACACCGCCCCGCTGGGGGCACACCATTCTCCCAGGACGAACCGACGGTAAAAGGAGCCGGAATACAGCCCCTCGTACCGCTGCCGGATCTCCGGCGTCAGGGAAGGGTTATCCCGCATGGTGAAGTGGAGGTACAGGCAGTTTTTCTCCTCCGCCTTTTCGATCCACTCCCGGTAGAACCAGTGAAAGGGGTGTTCCGGATTGCAGCAGAACCAGTACCGTGACCCCGCCACCGAGCAGCGGGCCAGGGCCTGCTCCACAAAGGAACGCGGCATCAGCGCCGCTTCATCCAACAGGACGCCGGCCAGGGTGACGCCCTGAATGAGGGAGGAGCTTCCCTCATCCCGCCCGCCGAACAGATAGAACCGGTTTTCCCGGCCGCCCAGCGCCACGGTAAGCTGCCGCTGTCCCGCCGTAAATCGGCACCGGTAGCCCATCCCCTGCAAAACGGGCAGCAGCGGTTCCAGAAGATTGCGCCGCAGCGAAAGAACGGTTTTGCCGCACAGGGCAAAATTCATGCCGGAAAAGCAGTGGGTCGCCCACATCACGAAGGAAAGGGAGAGGCACAGCGTTTTCCCGCTGCGGATGGCCCCGTCGCAAAGGATGGCGTCCCTGCGGCAGTCCGGGGAATGGGGCAGCCACCAGCCCAGCACCCGCAGCTGCTTTTTACTGAACCGGGAAAGCTGCATTATCCGTCCTCCTCATCGGCGGCGGCCCCGGCGGCCACAGCCTCCAGAAAACCGATGGCATCCTGCGCGGCGGCCGCTTCCTTTTGGCGGGCAGCCAGCCGGTCCAGCGCCTCCAGCCGGTCAAAAAAGGTGATCTCCAGTCCGCCCTTCGCCTGACTGATCTTCGCAATATTGTAAAGATCCATCCGGGCGGGGTCGGGGGGCTCCCCCTCGGCGGGGAACATCAATTTGACGGCATCGGTGACGGGGCCGAAGGCCAGCTTCCGGTAGCCGTCCTCGGCGGCGGTGAGGGGGTGGCCGTGTCCCATGGCGTCCTCCACCGCAGCCAGATAGGATTTGGCGACGGGGGCCTCCAGAAGGGTCAGGGCTTCCTCGCGGCGGGCGGGGGACCGAAAGCTCCGTTCGGCTGCCAGCCGGGCATCGCCGGTGAGGGCGAACCAGTGGCAAAACAGTTTTTGGTGGGCGTTCAGATAGGTTGGAAATTCTTGCATATTGAAACAACTCCTTTCACTAATACGGCCAAAACGGAGGTTTTTTGCATCTGAAAGGTTAAAAAGCAACATTTTTTAACAAAAAGTTTACAATTAGGGGGATTTTTGACATAGAAAATGGTAAAATGAGGGGGATTGTGGAGGGCGGCGGGGAGGGGAGAGTTGGGAGGAAATGGGTGGAGGTAGGGCGGCTTGAGGGGGGAGTTTGCGAAGGGGGCGGGCCGCAGGCCCGGCGGCGCGGAGCGCCGCCGAAACGGGCGGAGCCCGTTTGCCCGCCGGGACGGCGGGCGGCCTGCGGCCCGTATGCCTGCGGTTTTTGCGGAGTGGGGGAGGAGCGTGCCCCAAATGGTGTGCGGCGGGAGAAAGGACTGTACCTGCGGGCGGTTCTTTGGTATAATCGTGGACGGAAGCACCGAAAGGAGATGGAGGATGTGCCGACTTTGAATATCGTACTGGTGGAGCCGAGAATCCCGCAGAATGTGGGGAATATTGCCCGGACCTGCGCAGCCACCGGCGCCCGGCTGCACCTGGTGGAGCCAATGGCCTTTACCATAGATGACGCCAAGCTGCGGCGGGCGGGGCTGGACTACTGGCAGTACCTGGACGTGACCACCTACCCGAGCCTTGAGGACTTTATGGAAAAGAACCGGGCCGCCGGGGAAAGGATGTATTATTTCACCACCAAGGCGCAGCATATTTACACCGAGGTGCAGTACCCGGACGACTGCTGGCTGCTGTTCGGGCGGGAGGACGCCGGGCTGCCGGAGGAGCTGCTGGTGCAGCATCCGGGGCAATGCCTGCGGTTCCCGATGCGGCAGGGGCTGCGCAGCCTGAACCTTTCCAATTCGGTGGCGATAGGGGTGTACGAGGCGCTGCGGCAATGGGATTTCCCGCTGCTGCAAAACAAGGGGACGCTGCACCGGCTGAATTGGGGGTAAAATAGGTTAATTTTTTAACAATTTTGCCGGTTTTCTATTGCAATAGGGCGGCGGATGGGGTACAATAACAGCAGGAACCAACTGCCGGGGCGCCGGTAAATCTAATCATAGAAAGAGGGATATCAGTATGTCTTTTTTGAACAAAGTGACCATTGAGGACCTGAACGTAAAGGGCCGCCGTGTGCTGGTGCGGGTCGATTTTAACGTGCCGCTGAAGGACGGCAAGGTGACCAACGATAACCGTATCGTCGGCGCCATCCCCACCATCCGCTACCTGGCCGACCACGGCGCAAAGGTCATCCTTTGCTCCCACCTGGGCAAGCCCAAGGGCCCCGACCATGCCTTTACCATGGCGCCCGTTGCCGCACGTCTGGGCGAACTGATGGGCCGCCCCATCCTTTTTGCCGATGACGATACCGTGGTGGGAGAGAACGCCCGCCGGATGGCCGCCGAGATGAAGGACGGCGATATCCTGGTGCTGCAGAACACCCGCTTCCGTCCCGAGGAGACCAAGAACCTGCCCGAATTCAGCAAGGAGCTGGCGTCCCTTGCGGAGGTTTATGTGGACGATGCCTTCGGCAGCGCCCACCGTGCCCACTGCTCCACCGTCGGCGTGACCGACTACATCAAGGAGACCGCCGTGGGCTACCTGATGGAAAAGGAGATCAACTACCTGGGCAACGCCGTGGAGCAGCCCGTTCGTCCCCTCGTGGCCATTCTGGGCGGCGCCAAGGTGGCCGATAAGCTCAAGGTCATCAACAACCTGCTGGATAAGGTGGATACCCTGATCATCGGCGGCGGCATGGCCTATACCTTCCTGGCCGCCAAGGGCTATGAGGTGGGTACCTCTCTGCTGGACAGCGAGAAGATCGAGTATTGCAAGGAAATGATGGCGAAGGCCGAGAAGAACGGCGTCAAGCTGCTGCTGCCCGTAGACGCCGTCATCACCGCCGAGTTCCCCAACCCCATCGATGCGCCGATCGAGACGCAGGTGGTGGACGCCGATAAGATCCCTGCCGACCGCATGGGGATGGACATTGGACCCAAGACGCGGGAGCTGTATGCCGAGGCCGTAAAGGATGCCAAGACGGTGGTCTGGAACGGGCCGATGGGCGTATTTGAGAACCCGGTACTGGCCGCCGGCACCATTGCGGTAGCCAAGGCCCTGGCCGAGGCCGATGCCACCACCATCATCGGCGGCGGCGACAGCGCGGCTGCGGTACAGCAGCTGGGCTTCGGCGATAAGATGAGCCACATCTCCACCGGCGGCGGCGCTTCGCTGGAGTACCTGGAGGGTACCCTGCTGCCCGGCATTGCCTGCATCCGGGATAAGGAATAACGACACAATGCGGCCCCGTTTTTGGCAAAAAGCGGGGTCGTGCAGCTTTGCAAAGCCGGGGGAGGGGCGCAGCCCCGGCGGTGCTTTGCACCGCCGAAACGGGCTTTGCCCGTTTGCCGCCCGGAGGGCGGCGGGCTGCGCCCGGACCCCGGACCCTGCAGGGGGCTGCGGGGGGCGGGCGGGTGCCGCCGGCCCGTAAATGTGGCGGGTCTGCCGGAGGAACGGTGAGGAGCCGGCGCAGCCGGCGGGCCTGCGGGTGCCGCCGGTTTGCCGAGGAGGGCCGCAGGCCCGGCGGTGCTCCGCACCGCCGAAACGGGCGGAGCCCGTTTGCCCCGGCGGAGCCGGGGCGGCCTGCGGCCGCAGCCTGCCCCCTGCAGAGACCCTGCCGGAACAAAGAAAATACCATCCCACCAAGGAGGAACCGATATGAATAAAGCAAAACGCCGGGCGGTCATCGCCGGGAACTGGAAAATGAACAAAAACCGTGCCGAGGCAAAGGCACTCATCACCGAGCTGCTGCCGCTGGTGAAGGACGCCGACTGTGAGGTCGTCCTCTGCACCCCGTATACCAATCTGGAGACGGCGCTGGCCCTGACCGAGGGCACCAATGTAAAGGTGGGCGCCGAGAACTGCCACTGGGCCGAAAGCGGCGCCTTTACCGGGGAGATCTCCGCACCGATGCTGAAGGAGCTGGGCGTGCAGTATGTTATCATCGGGCACAGCGAGCGCCGGCAGTATTTCGGCGAGACCGATGAGACGGTCGCCCGGCGGGTGCGTGCCGCCCTTGACAGCGGCCTGGAGGTCATCCTGTGCGTGGGCGAAACGCTGGAGCAGCGGGAGGCCGACATCACCGGGGAGATTATCGCCATTCAGGTGAAGAAGGCGCTGGCCGGTGTGACCGCCGGGGAGCTGCGGCATATCATCATTGCGTATGAGCCGGTTTGGGCCATCGGCACCGGCAAGACCGCCACCGATGAGCAGGCCAATGAGGTCAACCACCTCATCCGGGAGCTGCTGGGCAGACTGTACGATGAAAAGACGGCGGAAGCGACGACCATCCAGTACGGCGGCAGCATGAACGCCAAAAACTGCGACGGCCTGCTGGCGCAGCCGGATATCGACGGCGGACTGATCGGCGGAGCCTCGCTGAAGGCGCCGGATTTTGCAGCCATCGTAGCGGCCGCAAGCAAGTAAAAGGGGGAGTACGCATGAAAAAACCGCTGGCATTGATCATCATGGACGGCTTTGGGCTGCGCCGGGAAACCGAGGGCAACGCCATTGCCGCCGCAAAGCACCCCACCCTGGACCGGCTGTGGGAAACCTGCCCCCATACTCAAATCGGGGCCTCCGGGCTGGATGTGGGACTGCCGGACGGCCAGATGGGCAACAGCGAGGTGGGACACACCAATATGGGCGCCGGGCGCATCGTTTACCAGGAGCTGACCCGCATTACCAAGTCCATTGAGGATGGGGAAATGGAGCGGGAGCCGGCGCTGCTGCACGCCATGGAAAATGCCAAAAAGCCGGGTGCTGCGCTGCATCTGATGGGACTTTTATCCGACGGCGGCGTGCATAGCCATATCCGGCACCTGTTCGGGCTTTTGGAGATGGCCAAAAAGAACGGCGTGGAAAAGGTGTTTATCCACTGCTTCATGGACGGGCGTGACGTACCGCCGACCTCCGGGGCGGAGTATATAGAGCAGCTGCAGAATGAGCTGGCCCGGATCGGGCTGGGGAAGATAGCGACGGTAAGCGGCCGCTATTATGCCATGGACCGTGACAACCGCTGGGAGCGTGTGGTAAAGGCGTATGACGCCATGGTGAACGGCGAGGGCGTAAAGGCGCCCGACCCGGTGGCGATGATGCATCAAAGCTATGCCGACGGTGTGACCGATGAGTTCATCGTGCCGGCGGTGGTGACCGAAAATGCGACCATCCGAAGCGGGGACAGCGTCATTTTCTTCAATTTCCGCCCCGACCGGGCCCGTGAGCTGACCCGCACGCTGGTAGACCCCGATTTTACCGGGTTTGGGCGCAAAAAGGGCTTCTTCCCGCTGATCTATATCTGCATGACCCAGTACGACGCCACCATGCCCAATGTGGAGGTGGCCTACAAGCCGCAGAGCCTGGAGAACACCCTCGGGGAGTACATCAGCAAAAAAGGGCTGACCCAGCTGCGGATTGCCGAGACCGAAAAGTACGCCCATGTCACCTTCTTCTTTAACGGCGGCGTGGAGGCCCCCTATCCCGGCGAGGATCGCGCGCTGATCCCCAGCCCCAAGGTGGCTACCTATGACCTGCAGCCCGAAATGAGCGCCTATGCCGTCACCGATGAGGTGGTAAAGCGCATCCGCAGCGGCAAGTATGATGTGATCATCCTCAACTACGCCAACTGCGATATGGTAGGGCATACCGGCGTCTTTGAGGCGGCGGTAAAGGCGGTGGAGGCAGTGGATACCTGCCTCGGCCGCACGCTGGCGGCCATCGGGGAGATGGGCGGCCGGGCCTTTGTGACGGCCGATCACGGCAACGCCGACCGGATGACCGATGAGCACGGCGAGCCCTTCACGGCGCACACCACCAACCCGGTGCCCTTTATCGCGGTGGGCTTCCCGGAAGGGACCCGGCTGCGGCAGGAGGGCGGCCGTCTGGCGGATATCGCCCCGACCATGCTGCAGGCGCTGGGACTGCCCCAGCCCCCGGAGATGACCGGACGCTCGATGCTGGAATAAGAGCTTGGAATACTGCAAAAGAAAAGGCTCCCCTGTGCCGTCCTGTGGCGGTGCGGGGGAGCTTGGCTTTGGGGGATGGAGAGGGGGCGCAGCCCGGCCCCGCCGCAGGCGGGGCCGGCGGACGCAGTCCGCCGAGGCGGCGGAGCCGCCGGGCTGCGCCCGAACCCGCCCCCGGCATAAAGCGGGGGAAAGCCGTCCATACTACGGGCAGCGGCACCATACGATTGCTGCACGGAAAGGACGGAAGCATATGACGAAACGATGGGACAGGACGCTGATTTTCGGGCTGCTGCTGGCGCTGGTCATCAGCATGGCGGCGGGCTTTGATAACCGGTGCGAGGCGGTACGGGAAAATGTGCTGCGGCTGCATATTCTGGCAAACAGCGACAGCGAGGAGGACCAGGCGCTGAAGCTGCGGGTGCGGGATGCCATCCTGCGGGAAACGGCGGAAAGCTTTGCCCAAAGCAGCAGCCGGGAGGAGACCGGGCGTCTGGCACGGGCGCTGCTGCCGAAAATCGAGGAGACGGCACGAGCCACGCTGGAGGCGGCGGGCTGCACCGATGCGGTACGGGCGGGTTTGGTGCATATGTATTTTGATACGAGGGAATATGACGGGACTATCCTGCCTGCGGGGTATTATGATGCGGTGCGCATTGAGCTGGGGCGGGCAGAGGGCCGCAACTGGTGGTGTGTGCTGTTCCCGCAGCTGTGCATCGGCACGGCGGCCGACTGTACCGGGCTGGAGCAGATAGAGCAGCTGGCCGAGGGGCCGGAGTACCGTCTGCGGTTTGCGCTGGCGGAGTGGCTGGAGCGCCTGCTGGCGGCGGGGCGGGAGTGAGGGGCTTTCGCAGGGGGCGGTTCCTGCAAGGGGCGGGGGCGGGCCGCAGGCCCGGCGGCGCGGAGCGCCGCCGAAGCGAACCGAAGGTTCGCTTGACCGCCGGAACCGGCGGTCGGCCTGCGGCCCGCAGCAGCGCCCTGCACAAATTCTGCGGGTGTCCGGCAAAGGCACCTGCGCTTTTATCAGGGCAGCGTTTTTCAAATTTGTGCAGAGGTTGCGTTCCCCGTATCCCGACCCCCAAAAGGCGCCCACGCAGCAGCTTTCCCGGACGAGGCCCCAAAATATAAAAGCCCTCCCCTACGCAAAGGGGAGGGATGTGTGAAGGGAGGACCATCAGCGGGTCCTCCCTTCGCGTTCGATCAGGGCAGCGATTTTCAAGTCTGTGCAGGGGTTGCGCTCCCCGTACCCCGACCAACAAAAAAGACGCCCTGCCCCAACAATAAATCTTTCCCCGTCGGAGGGAAAGATAGTGTGAAAGAAAACCGTCAGGGTTGTCTTTCGCATTCAATCAGGGCCGGGGCTATCAAATCTGCAAAAAGGGATGCGCTCCCCGTATCCCGACCAACAAAAAAGACGCCCGAAGGCGTCTTTTTTGTTGGTGCGGATGTTCTTAACCAACCTAAATTTCACACTTAAAATCCGGCTGAAGGCTCACATATTTCCTCGCACATTTGCCGACATTGCGTCTCTTTGTTATGATGATAGCACAAGATTTTAAGGAGGCCAAGATTTTATGGAAAAGTACAAATATGATGAAAGCAATGGACTATGGTATGAGTTAC
>SFFJ01000026.1 GCA_004557855.1 Oscillospiraceae bacterium | reverse complement strand
TTTTCAGGGCGCAGCCCTGAACCGTTTTTGCATCCTTTTGTCGGCACAAAAGGATGCCCCCGCCGGGCAGGCGTACTTACCAAGCTTTCTAAAAAGCTCACCCCACCGAAGGTGACTACAAGCTTTTTCACGAACACCCCTCAACAGCCGCCTACAAACCACCCTCTCCCCGCAAATTCCTGCAAACCGCAGCCTTACGGCCGCAGGCCGTTTCGACTGCGTCGAAACACACGGGCTGCGCCCGTGTCGGCGGCTGCGCCGCCGGGCCTGCGGCCCGCCCCGATGGGCAAACCATCCCCCCGAAAGGAGCCCCCATGACCCTTCTCTACCTCATCACCGCTATCTTCTCCATGCTGTCACTGGTGTTCAGCGTCAAAAAGGTCTCCCGCTTCGTCACCGTGCTGCAAGCGGTCACCTTCGCCTGCGCCGTCGCGCCGTCGCCCTGTTTCTCTATTATCTCATAAAATAAAGGAGTCCCCATGATTTTTCGCCCCGCCCTTATCACCGATCTTGACGCCGTGGAGCGCCACTATACCGAGCTGCTGACCCATGAGGCCGAAACCGGCCGCAGCAGCACCAACTGGTCGCTGGGGGTGTACCCCACCCGCCAAACCGCCGCCGCCGCACAGGCCGCCGGTACCCTGTGGGTGCTGGAACGGAAAGGGCAGGTGGTGGCCAGCGTCATCCTCAATCACCATCAGGATGATTTCTACGCCGATATCGACTGGCAGTACCCCGCCCCGCCGGAGCAGGTGCTGGTGGTGCATACCCTCTGCATCCCGCCGTCCCTGGCCGGGCAGGGGCTGGGACGGGAATGCGTTTCGCGCATCAAACAGCACGCCGCCGCCACCGGCTGCGCCGCCATCCGGCTGGATACCTGGGCAGGCAATACCCCCGCCGCCACCCTGTACCAAAAAAACGGGTTTACGCTGCGCGGCAGCGCCCGCGTCCTGTTTCAGGGCAAAATCCCGGAGGAGCTGATCTGCCTTGAGGCTCCCTGCCGGCCCGCGGACGGCACTATTGCGGCGGATGAAAAATAAGCGCTGACTGCGTCGAAACTCCTTGCCAGGCAACAGTCCGCCTTCGCTGGACAACAGCCTGCCTGCGGATTTTCTTCTTGTCATCCTCTTATTCTGCACCCGCCGCTCCGCCCCACATCAATCTATTGGGAGAGAAAAAATGTCCATTCTCATCGATCTTGTCACCCCCCGCACCCCCGCCGCCAAGGCCGGCATCCGCCCCGGCGACCGCCTTGTTTCGGTCAACGGCAATCTCATCCATGACGTCCTGGATTACCGCTTTTATATGATCGATACCTCCCTCTCCGTCACGGTGGAGCGGGAGGGCAAGCCCCTCACCTTCCAAATCAAAAAGCCGGAATATGACGAGCTGGGGCTGGAATTCACCGATTACCTCATGGATCGCCAGCACCACTGCGCCAATAAATGCGTTTTCTGCTTTGTCGATCAGCTCCCCCGCGGGATGCGGGAAACGCTCTACTTTAAGGATGACGACAGCCGCATGAGCTTCCTGTTCGGCAGCTATGTCACCCTCACCAATATGACCGATGAGGACATCGCCCGCATCATCAAAATGCACATCAGCCCCATCAATATCTCGGTCCACGCCACCGACCCCGACCTGCGGGTGGAGCTGATGAAAAACCCCCGCAGCGGCGAGGTCCTCAAGTATATCCCGCAGCTGGCCGCCCACCATATCCGCATCAATGCCCAAATCGTCCTCTGTCCCGGCCTCAATGACGGGGAGCAGCTGCGCCGCAGCCTGCGGGACCTGGGGCAGTACGCCCCGGAGGTGCAAAGCATCGCGCTGGTGCCGGTGGGGCTTACCGGCCACCGGGAGGGGCTGTACCCCCTGCGGATGATGACCCCCGCCGAGGCCGCCGACTGCATCCGCATCGCCGATGAATTCGGGGAGGAGATGCTGCGCCGCCACGGCAGCCGCATCGCCTTCTGCGCCGATGAGCTCTATCTCATCGCCGGGCTGCCCCTGCCGGATTACAGCTACTACGAGGACTTCGACCAGCTGGGCAACGGCGTGGGCACCACCGCCCTTTTGCGGGATGAATTCGCCTCCGCCCTTTCGATGGAGGACGGCGACGAAGTAAAAAGCCACTATGCCCTTGCCACCGGGGAGGCTGCCGCCCCCCTCCTGCGGGAGCTTCTGGAAACCGCAAAGGAAAAATTCCCTCACCGGCAGATGACCGTCTACGGCATCCCCAACCGCACCTTCGGCGGCGGGGTCAATGTCACCGGGCTGGTCTGCGGCCGGGATATCATCGATTTTTTGCAGGATAAGCCCCTCTATGACGGCCTGATCCTCCCGGAGATCATGCTGCGGGACGAAAAGGATAAGTTCCTCGATGACACCACCCCCTACGATGTCGCCGCGGCACTGCACACCACCGTCCGGGTGGCCGGCATGGACGGCGCCGACCTGCTGGACGCCCTGCTGGGGCTGACGCCGCCCCTCGCCTGATCCCTGCAAGCCGCAGGATTCGGGCCGCAGGCCAATCCGTCCTCCGGACGGATTCTGCGGACTCCGTCCGCAGCGGCGGCTCCGCCGCCGGGCCTGCGGCCCGCCCCTCCCCCTGCACCCCCTGCACCATCCCCTGCACCACCCCATCACCCCACCCAAGGAGGTCCCCCCATGATTCGTTTTGCCACCATCGGCTCCGGCCATATCGTCGAACAGTTCCTCACCGAAGCCAAAAAGCACCCCGAATTCACCCTCACCGCCGTCTATTCCCGCACCGCCCAGCGTGCTGCCGAATTCGCCGCCCGGTGGGAAGCCCCCCTCACCTTCACCGACCTCTCCTCTCTGGCCGCCTGCCCCGAGGTCGATGCCGTCTACATCGCCAGCCCCAATCTCTGCCACGCCGAGCAGGCCATGACGCTGATGAAAGCCGGCAAGCACATCCTGTGCGAAAAGCCCATGGCCACCACCTACATCGATTGCGACGGCATGGTGCTGCAGGCGCACAACAGCCGCGTCATCCTGCTGGAGGCCATGCGTACCCTTTTCGCCCCCGGCTTCGCCAAATTATACGAGCTCATCCCGGAGATCGGCACGCTGCGCCGCATCACGGCGGGCTATTGCCAATATTCCTCCCGGTACGATAGCTACCTTTCCGGCGGCCGCCCCAATGCCTTCGACCCCCGCCTGAATAACGCCGCCGTCGCCGATCTCGGCGTCTACTGCATCGCTCCCACCATTGCCTTGGCGGGCGAGCCCCAAAAGCTCCTCTCCTGCTGCAATAAGCTCGGCGAATTTGAAGCGCAGGGCAGCGCCATAGCGCAGTACCCCGGCTTTCTGGCCGATTGGCGCTGGAGCAAAATAGCGGATAGCCCCCTCCCCTCCGCCATCGAGGGCGAAAAGGGCGCCATCCTCATCGGCCGGTGGGATACCATGTCCCCCCTGACGCTCTGCCTGCGGGGGCAGCAGCCCCGGCCCATCCCCATCGAGGACGAAACCTCCCCCCTCTACGCCGAGCTCGACGCCTTCATCACCATGATAAAGCAGCGCGGCGGCAATGAAAGCTACCTTTCCGTCTCGCTGGCCACCTGCCGGGTGTTGGATGAGCTGGCGAAGCAGAACAAGCTCACCTTCCGGCAGACCCATTGGAATATGGTCGTCCACCGGGATGACTGACCCCACGCAAAAAGCTCCCCTTTCGGGGAGCTCTTTTTTGCCTTATGGCGGGCACCGCACACAAATGCCCGTCAGCTTTCAGTTTTGCTTATTTTTTGCGGATGACCGCAGCAGCGCCCAGCAGGGAAACCACCGCCATGGCCGCAGCCACGCCTACAAGGTCATTGGCACCGGTGCTGGGGTTCTTCTGGTTATCGGCCTTGGGGGTATCCTCGGTGGGGGTGTAGATGATGATGGGACGGTTGGGATAAGTTTCATTAGGCTTAACTTCATTCCCGTTAACAGTAATCGGATTATCCGTTTTATTCGTAATGGTCACGCCGGAATTAACAGAGAATTCGGGATTGCGGTCAGTACGAAGCACCTCAAAGGAACCGCTTTCTGCATTATTAACTGCATCATAGGCGCTATTACCAACAAAGTAGGTGCTACCGCCAACTACAACGAGCTTGTCACCGACATAATCGGTAACATTGGTATTAAAGGTGCCGCCGGAAATCTCGATATTAGCATTTCCTTCCTCTGTAAAGGAAGCCTCAAAACTGCCGCCTTTAATTTCGACGTTGCCCACATTAGCTCTCACATTGCCCTTGAAATTACCATTCTTGATAACAAGCATATGAGCATCATGGGTTTCATTAACGCTGCTGCATGAACCGCAGTTCAGAACAGACCAAGCCGAAGAAACATCAGTAGAGAACTCACCGTTATAAATAGTTGCTATGTGGTGGTTCTGCACACAGGCCTGATAATAGTTCTCACACTTACCACCATAGATATTGATAATTCCATTATCATCGTTCTTGATGGTATTGATACCGCCCTTAAAGGTTCCGCCGTAAATCGTCAAGGTCGGGTTATTTGTTCTACCATCATGAGACTGATATCCATTTTCAACCAAGCTAGAATAGCGGCCCAATGTGCTACTCTCCGAAGCTGTTGTTACCACAGCACCATTGTTAATAATTAGCTCGCCATGGTTAATGAGGGTATAGAAGGAGTTTCCACCCGGTTCAGTACCGCTCTGTCCGTTTTCTAGGCTGCGGTTAAAGTATCCACCGTTCAGCGTAGCCTTGCCATTCTCTTTAATTCTCAATGCCGCCTTGCCGTGGGTAACATTATCAACGGTACCATTTCCGGTTATAGTCAAATTACCGTTTGCATTAACCGTAATGGTATCGCCTACTTTATTTGTCAGCTTATTGCCGTTCAAATCAATCGTAAGCTCTTTATCAATAACAATGTCTTCTGTATAGTCCTTGTCAAGCGTAATCGTATCGCCTGGGTTAGCCGACCCAATCTTGCTCTGCAGGGTGGGTGCTTCATCTGCCATCGCCATGACGGGCAGCATTACAGCCACCATAAGCAGGGCCAGCGCTATGCTTATTACTTTTTTCACGTTAATCTCTCCTTTTTGCTTTTTTGTTTTTTATTTTTTGCCCGCAGGGGGGTTCGTGTTTGTGTGCAAACACGAGGAAGCCCCATGGGGCTTCGGACACACCCATTTTAGCACGATTTTTTCCGCAGTGCCAGTACCCTTGCGTTATTTTCTGTATAAATTTCCCCCTCATTTTTGTGCATCATGCAATATTTGGTACCCATCCTGCAAAAAAACGCCCCCGAAAGCCGCAGCCTTCGGGGGATTTTTCTATTTTTTCGGTTATTCCTCTACCTTTACTACCTCTACGCCCTTGTAATAGCCGCAGGCGGGGCATACGCGGTGGGGCAGCTTAAAGGCGCCGCACTGGGTGCAGCGGCACATCGCGGGGGCATCCAGCTTCCACACGTTGCTGCGTCTTTTATTCTTTCTTGCCTTACTGCTTTTTCTCTTCGGTACTGCCATCTTATTATTCCTCCTACGCTTATTTCAGCTTGTTTTTTCGGGGTTCAGTGTTCCAGCAGCCTGCGCAGAACATCCATGCGGGGGTCGCCGCTGTCGCTTTGGCAGCCGCAGGGGCCCTCGTTACGGTTTTTGCCGCACTGCGGGCACAGGCCCTTGCAGTCCTCCCGGCACAGGTATCGCTGGGGCAGCTCCGGCAGGATGTCGTTGGTAGCAAGCTCCGAAAGCTCTACGCATCCATTCTCGGCCACCAGAAAGGTCTCATCGTCCTCGCCGTTCACGCTCCGCACCACGGTGTGGCTCACGGTACGCTCCACCGGCAGCTCCAATGGGGCCAGGCAGCGGTCGCACAGTACCTTCAGCGTAAACCGGTAGGTGCAATCGAGTGTAACCACACCGGCGCGGTTCATCGCCTTGGCTGTTGCTTTTACAGGCTCCGTAAATAGGGGCCGGCCTGCGTGCTTTACGGTTGTCAGGTCCACATCCGCCGTTACCACATCGGCTTCTCCCGGCAGTTCCAGTACACGGTTCAGGTCCAGCTTCACGGTGCCTCTCTCCTTTTCTTCGGGGAGATCCCCGCTGCATTTAGGGGTCGCCGTCCTTCGGTAAAAAAGGGCGCACTGCCCCCTCCCTTGGACGGACACAAAAACATTATAGGTACTTCCCACCCCCTTGTCAAGCCTTGGTTTGCATTTTCCGCGGCATTGCGGTGTTTTTTGCATCTTTCCCCCCGCAAAAGCCCATACTTTCCGCATTGGGGCGGGCCGCCCCGTCCCCTCCGCCCCCTGCCGGCCGCACCTTCGGGCCGCAGGCCGCCCCGGCTCCGCCGGGGCCGGCGGGCTGCGCCCGCCGTCGGCGGCTTCGCCGCCCGGCCTGCGGCCCTCCCGCCCCCAACCCAACCCCACCGCCCCGGAGGTGTTTCATGAAACATTCCCACACCCGCCCCGCCGAATTCTGTCGCATCTTCACCCTGTCGCTGGCCGCCGCAGCGGCAGTTTTTGCCCTCGGCTGGCTGCTCATCAGCCGGCCCTCCGCCACCCCGGCGCACCCCGCCGCCCCCGCCGTCCTCCCCGATGAAACCACCCGCCTTACCGTTCTGGCCCTCGGCATCAGCGGGGAGGGCGACCTCGCCCTCTGCGCCCTGCTCTCCTTTCAGCCGGACCTCATCGCCGTGCAGGTGGCAGCATTGCCGCCCCGTACCGTCTGGCACACCTCCGCCGGGGAGGGCACCCTCACCGACGCCTACCGGCAGGGCGGCGCCCCCTACCTGCGCACCGTCCTCTCGGAATGGCTGCAAACTCCTATCCACCGCACCGTCAGCCAAACCCGGCAGCAGCTCTCCGCCGTTATGGAAAAATACGGCCCCCTGCCCTACACCCTGCCCATCTCCCTCGCCGAGGACGCCCCCACCCCCCGCATGGCGTTCCCGGCCGGGCGCTATTATCTGGACGGCGAAGCCCTCGCCGATCTCATCACCCTGCCCCTGCCGCCCGACCCCGCCCGCCAAAGCGACCGTGCCGCCGAGCTGCTCAAAGCCCTCATCAAACGCCACCTCCCCGCCGTCCTCACCGAAAGCGGCGAAGCGCTGGCAGCAGACCTCATCACCCACAGCACCGGCGATCTCACCCTGCTGGATTATCTGGAACGCCGCACCGCACTGGGCACCCTCGCCCGCCGGGAGGACCTCCCGGTCTACTGCGTCTACCTGGACGGCACCGCCGGGCAGGACGGCTACTACCTCTCGCAGGTCTCGCTGGCCTGCCTGCACGCCGCATTCCCTGCGGGCTAGTTTCCGCCTCCGGCGGGGGGATTTAGGTAATAGTTTCTTCTCGCCTGTCGGCGGGGCAAGCCTTATAAAAGGCTTTAGTCAGTACGGCTGCTGCCGGGGCGTTCCTTTTACTCGTGTAAAAGGAACCAAAACACGCTTGGGGCTCTGCCCCAAGACCCCAGTCGCTTGCAGTGCTGGATACGGATTTAGATTTTTCTCCCACGAAAAATCTAAATCCGTACTGCGCACAGATACGCTCCAAAGGTAGCCACGGGCGCATCTGCCCTTTCCCCCCACCCCCTTTCCCGATGCGGGAAAGGGGCCCGGATGGGCAGGCAAGTGGGAACCGAGAGCGACGCTCTCGGGGTGTTAGGGCTTGCAGGGAGCCAAGCCGCAAACCCATGGTTATGGTTAGCGGGGGCGGCGAGGGGGCAGATGCGCCTGCGGCACCTTATAAGCACCGTTTAGCCCACGCTCCGGGAAACCGCCCTTTGGTTTTCCGGGCGGGCGTTCCGG
This sequence comes from Oscillospiraceae bacterium, assembly GCA_004557855.1. Classification (GTDB taxonomy): domain Bacteria; phylum Bacillota; class Clostridia; order Oscillospirales; family Ruminococcaceae; genus Angelakisella. The sequence continues at coordinate 51,935 of SFFJ01000026.1, read as the reverse complement.
TGCGTCGGGTTTTTAGGGCGCAGCCCTGAACCGTTTTTGCATCCTTTTGTCGGCACAAAAGGATGCCCCCGCCGGGTAGGCGTACAAACTATGATATCTAAAAGACCTCCCCCGCCGTTAGGCGATCACAGACTTTTTCACGAATATCCACCGACAGCCGCCCCAAACCCTCCTAATTTCCCCCACCAAATCACACCCATTTATCTCCACCATTTAGTCAATTTCTCCCCCGTTTGTAAACTTTCCGTTAAAAAATGTTGCTTTTTAACCTTCCCGATGCAAAATTCCCCCGTTTCGGCCGTATTAGTGAAGGGCCTTTTCCCGCCCGGCTCCGCCGCCTCCGGCCGTTCGGGGGCAGCCGCCGGGGGAGCCTGCCCTTTGCCGCACCTTGAAAATCGAATATCGACCGCCCAAAACACTCCCCTTTGCCGTGAACTATCGGTTGCACCGCGCATAAAAATGTGGTATGATAAACTGTATTATTCCGCAGTTTCGGAAAGGGGTTTTGTCCTGATGTCACAAGAAAAATTGACCGTTGCGGTGCTGTTCGGCGGCGCCTCCACCGAGCACGATGTTTCCCGGCTCTCCGTCAGCTCCGTCCTGCGGGAGCTGGACCGTGCAAAATACGAAATCCTGCCGGTCGGCATCACCCGTTCGGGGGAATGGCTGCTCTATTCCGGTGATGTTTCCCTCATCGCCGATGGCCGCTGGGAACAGCCGGAGCTGACCACCCCCTGCCTGCTTTCCCCGGTCCCGGCGCACCACGGCCTGATGGTCCAGACCCCCGATGGCTGGCAGCCCCGCCGGGTCGATGTGGTTTTCCCCGTTCTGCACGGCATGAACGGCGAGGACGGCACGGTGCAGGGCCTTTTGGAATTGGCGCAGCTGCCCTATGTGGGCTGCGGGGTGACCGGCAGCGCCAACTGCATGGATAAGGATATCGCCAAGCGCCTGTTCGCCGAAGCCGGCATCCCCGTTGCCGGTGGCTTTACCGTTTACCGTGGGGAGGAGCCCTCCTCCGCCGAATTGACCGCAAAAGTCGAGGCCGAGCTGGGCTGGCCGGTTTTTGTCAAGCCGGTCAATCTCGGTTCGTCGGTCGGCGTCAGCCGTGCCTGTAACGGGGAGGAGCTGGAAGCCGCCATGGCACAGGCGCTCCGTTTTGACCGCAAGGTTCTGGTGGAGGAAGCCATCCGCGGCGCCGAGGTGGAATGTGCCGTCATGGGCAACCACCATAATGCCGTCGCAAGCGATGTCCTCGGGGAGATCGTTCCCGTTCGGGAGATGTACGACTACGAGGGCAAATATCTGGATGGCTCCACGCAGCTTTATATCCCCGCGCGCATCCCCGGGGATCAGACCGAACTGATCCGCAAAACGGCGGTGGCGGCCTACCGGGCGCTGGACTGCCGCGGCCTTTCCCGGGTGGACTTTTTTGCCCTGCCGGACGGCACCATCCGCCTCAATGAGATCAACACACTGCCGGGCTTTACCAGCATCAGCATGTTCCCCAAGCTGTTCATGGCCAGCGGCTACACCTACCCCCGGCTGCTCGACCGGCTCATCGAACTGGCCCTGGAGCCCCGCTGATTTTCCCTCTTTTTGCGGCAGAAATGTAGCCCCGCTGTCCCCCAAAAAAGGCGGCGGAGCCGCAAAGCGGGGGAAGGCTGCCCGGCAGGGTCAGCCCGACAAAAAGCCGAGCGGCACAGCCGCCGCCTGCCGCCCCCGAGCATAAAGCCATTTTTGCGGGAGGAGGATAAAAATCCCCCCGATAATTGAACCGACCTTGCAACCCCGCAGCCCAAAAAAGGCGGCGGAGCCGCAAAGCGGAGGAGGGCTGCCCGGCAGGTTCAGCCCGACAAAAAGCCGAGCGGCGCAGCCGCCGCCTGCCGACCCCGATCATAATGCCATTTTTGCGGGAGGGAGATAAAAATCCCCCCGATAAGATAACCGACCTTGCGGGGAAAGCCTAAAAATCCCCCGCCAAAAACCGGGGCTGAAGTCCCGCCGACCCTGCGTTCCGCGCGGTCGCAAATCTTCCGAATTTCATCCGAAGGAGGCGCTGCAAGTGGATTCCCGACCCATCGGCATTTTTGATTCCGGCATCGGCGGGCTTTCCGCCGTGCGGGCCCTGCGGCAGCTGCTGCCGGGGGAATCCCTGATTTATCTGGGCGATACCGCCCGGATGCCCTACGGGGACCGTTCCGCCGAAGAAATAGACCGAATGACCGGCGAGCTGACTACCCGGCTGCTGCGGCAGAATGTGAAAGCGCTCATCGCCGCCTGCGGTTCCATCAGCTGTAATGCCGGAAAAACGCTGTCCTCTCTGCCGGTCCCCTGCTATGATGTGGTGACTGCCGCTGCCGAAGCGGCTGCCCGAAGCAGCAAAACCGGAAAGATCGGGCTGGCCGCCACCGAAGCAACGGTAAAAAGCGGGCGGTTTGCCGGGGAAATAGAAAAGCGCACCGGACAAGCCGTTACCGCCGTTCCCTGCCCCAGGCTGGCACCGATGGTGGAAAGCGGCATGGTCCCCGATGACCCGGCTCTGGCCGCCGCCGTTGCGGAATACTGCAAACCCTTTTTGCGGGACGGGGTGGATACCGTGGTGCTGGGCTGTACCCACTACCCTCTTGCCGCCACCGCCTTTGCCGCGGTGCTGGGAGAGGGTGTCACCCTGATCGACTGCGCTGCCGAAGCGGCCAAAGCCGCCGCCGAAGCCCTGAAGGAAGCGCATTTGCTGGCCGGGGGTACCGCCCCGGCCGCCCCGAGGTACTACTTTACCGCCCTGCCGCCGCAGCCTGCCCGGCTGCTGGCCCGCCGCCTGCTGGGAGAGGACTTCACCCCGCAGTTGGCAAAACCGGGCGATAAGGGATAAAAAACCCATCCGTTTGCCTTGCCCTTGCGGGGGGATGGGGACTATTCTTCCCCACCGCAAAAGCCCAAAATCGACAGGCGGCGAGGGTGGATAAAAACGATCCGATTGCTTTTCCTTGCGGGGATGGGAACTATTCCTCCCCACCGCAAAAGCCCAAAAATCGACAGGCGGCGAGGGTGGATAAAATCGATCCATTGGTTTGCCCTTGCGGGGGACGGGCAATCCGTTCTGTCCCTGCCGCAAAAAGTACGAAGTCTGCGAAAAAACATAAGCCGCAAAAAGCGAACACCTTCCCATAAAAACAAGCCGAAAACTGCTGCGCCCGGTGGGGCAGGGTTTTCAGGGGAGCAGCCGGCGGGCCGCAGGCCCGGCGGCGCAGCCGCCGCGGCGAACGAAGTTCGCCGGCCCGCCTTCGGCGGGCGGCCTGCGGCCCGCATCCCGGTTGCTGCAGGAACTTTTCCACCGAGCAGGGCAAATTTGTGCAAAACCATCACCATTTCATTTTACCGTAAAGGGGGCTGGCCCCATGAAAACCGAACAGGAAAACTGCACCGTCACCGTCCGCGGCATTCAGCGGGTGGAGGGCGACGATGATGTGGTGGAGCTGGTGACCGGCGGGCGTTTTTCCCGCCACGGCGGCCGCTGGCTCATCCGCTATGAGGAAAGCGACGCCACCGGCTACGGCGGCTGTCACACCTCCCTGCGGTACGACCCCCAAAAGGGGCAGGTCGTCCTGCTGCGCACCGGCGAGGTCCATTCCCAGCTGATTGTGGAGGAGGGCAAGCGCCACCAGTGCACCTATGATACCGGCTGCGGCACCGTCATTTTAGGGGTAAACGGCAGCCGGATCGAGGCCGAGCTGGACGAGCAGGGCGGCACGCTGGAATTCCACTATTCGCTGGATGTGAACACCGCACTGGTGAGCGAAAACGATGTTTATGTGACGGTGATCCCCCGATGAGTGCGGGGGAGGCCGGGTTGGCGGCGCCCGCCGGGCAAGCCGCCTGCGGCGGCTTCGACGGTCTCCGACCGTCGGTTCCGGCTGCGCCGGAACGCCCGGCGGGCGCCCCGACCGGGGGTCTGCTGATATTCCGTTTAGTATAAAACCAAATTTGATATACAGCAAGGAGAGTTTTGACTATGATTTCCCGCTTTGATGAGACCCGCCGGGGGCTGGACCGTGTGATCCGGGCGGCCTTTACCGCGGCGGCTGCCAAGGGGCTGCTGCCCGCTGCCGAACCCGCCGCCTATGTGGTGGAGATCCCCGCCGACCCCAAAAACGGCGATTTTTCCACCAATGCCGCCATGGTGAATGCCCGTGCCATGCGCTGTGCTCCGCAAAAAATAGCGGCTGCGCTGCTGGAATGCTTTGATTTCGGGGAGCTGCCGGTGGAGCGCTGCGAAATGGCCGGCCCCGGCTTCATCAATTTCTACATGAAGCAGGCGTGGTTTGGCGCTTTGGCGGGGGAGGCGCTGGAAAAGGGCGCCCGCTACGGCCGCAGCGACTACGGCCAAAACGAAAAGGTGATGGTGGAATATGTTTCCGCCAACCCCACCGGCCCCATGCACATGGGCAATGCCCGCGGCGGCGCCATCGGGGACTGCCTGGCGGCCGCGCTGGAATGGAGCGGCCACGATGTGACCCGCGAATTTTACGTGAACGATGCCGGCAACCAGATCAACAAGTTCGGGGCGTCCCTTTCGGTGCGGTATATGCAGCTGTTTGAGGGGGAGGAAAAGCACCCCCTGCCCGAGGACTGCTATCAGGGCATGGACATTCTGGATCACGCAAGGGAGTTTGCAAAGCTGTACGGGGATAAGTATGTAAATGCCCCCGAGGAGGAGCGCCGGAAGGCGCTGGTGGACTACGCCCTGCCCCTGAACATCGCCGCTTTGGAGCGTGACCTGGGCAAATACCGCATCCACTATGATGTGTGGTTCCGGGAGAGCCTGCTGCATCAGCAGGGCAAGGTGATGGCCATTTGCGAAAAGCTGCGGGAAAACGGCTACGCCTATGAAAAAGAGGGTGCCTTGTGGTACAATAACATCAAGATGATGAGCGAGAAGGCCGAAAAGGCCGGCAAGCCGCTGACCGAAGCGGAGCTGGCCGAGCTGAAGGACGATGTTCTGGTTCGTGCCAACGGCGTTCCCACTTATTTTGCAGCGGATATTGCCTACCACTACAATAAATTTGCCGAGCGCGGCTTCCACCGTGTCATCAACGTTTGGGGCGCCGACCACCACGGCCATGTGGCCCGTCTGAAGGGCGCCATGGATGCCTTGGGGCTGGATGGCGACCGGCTGGACATCGTACTGATGCAGCTGGTGCGGCTGATGAAGGACGGCCAGCCCTACCGCATGAGCAAGCGCAGCGGCCGTGCCGTCACCCTGACCGATCTTTTGGACGATGTGCCGATCGATGCCGCGCGGTTCTTCTTTAATATGCGGGAGCCGAATGCGACCTTTGATTTTGACCTGGACCTGGCGGTGCAGCAAAGCAGCGAAAACCCGGTTTATTATGTACAGTATGCCCATGCCCGCATCTGTTCCGTTTTGAAGCTGGTGCTGGCCGAGGGCATGACCGAGGAGGATATCCTCCATGCCGACCTGGGGCTGCTGACCACCCCCGAGGAGCGGGAGCTGTGCCGGGCGCTGGGGCAGATGCCGGATGAGGTGATTGCGGCGGCGAAATACTACGACCCCGCCCGCATGACCCGCTATGCCATGGATGTGGCGGCGCTTTACCACAAGTTCTACCAGAACTGCCGGGTAAAGTGTGAGGACTCTGCCGTTTGTGCGGCCCGTGCCGCCCTGTGCCGTGCCACCGCCACCGTACTGGAAAACACCCTTGCGATGCTGAAGATCTCCGCCCCGGAGGTCATGTGACGGCGGGGGAAAAATGATTTGCAGGCGCCTGCCGGCGGATATTCGTGAAAAAGTTTGCAGTCGCCTTCGGCGGGGAAAGTCTTATAAAAGAGTATGATTTGTACGGCTTACCGGCGGGGCGTTCATGAAAAAGTCTGCTATCACCTCCGGTGGGGCAAGCCTTTTAGAAATCTTGGTTTGTACGGCTACCGCCGGGGCGTTCATGAAAAAGTCTGCTATCACCTCTGGTGGGGAAGGTCTTATAAAAGGCTTTAGTTGGTACGCCTACCCGGCGGGGGCATCCTTTTGTGCCGACAAAAGGATGCAAAAACGGTTCAGGGCTGCACCCTGAAAACCCGGTCGCCCTGCTGCGCTGGATACGGATTTGGATTTTTCGGTTGCGAAAAATCCAAATCCGTACTGCACGCAGATGGGCTTCAAAAGTGCCTGCGGCGCATTTTTATCGCCGCTGCGCTGGGGCGCAGAACGGCGAACCACCACCCCTGTCCCCTCCTCGGAGGAGGGGGACTAGGGGGAAGAAAACAAATACTTTAAGGTCGACGGCTTGCGGCTTTTGCAAGCCCTAACACCCCGAGAGCGTTGTTCTCGGTTTATAGTTACCAACCCATCCGGGCCCCTTTCCCGCCATCGGGAAAGGGGGTGGGGGGAAAGGGCAGATACCAGCACAGCCAGCGACAGGGGTCTTGGGGCAGCGCCCCAAGCGTGTTTTGGTTCCTTTTACACGAGTAAAAGGAACGCCCCGGCGGCGAGCCGTACAGATTATAATAACTAAAAATCTCTCCCCGCCAAGGGCGACTGCAAGCTGTGTCATGTCCATCCCCGCCGCAGGCGGAATGTGATTTTTGGAAATTCCTACCGAAAGGAAGTGACCTGTATATGTCTAAACCGCTGATTGCTATTGTGGGGCGGCCGAATGTCGGTAAATCCACCCTGTTCAATAAGCTCACCGGGCAGCGGCTCTCCATCGTGGAGGACACCCCCGGTGTGACCCGTGACCGCATTTACGCCCCCAGCGAATGGTGCGGAAAGGAATTTATGCTGGTGGATACCGGCGGCATAGAGCCGAAGGCCGATGATGTGATGCTTTCCAAAATGAGGATGCAGGCACAGATCGCCATTGACGCCGCCGATGTGATCATCTTTGTGGTGGACCTGAAAAGCGGTGTGACCGCCAATGACGCCGATATTGCCCATATGCTGCAAAAATGCGGCAAGCCGGTGGTTTTGTGCGTCAACAAGTGCGACAGCCTGGGTGATGTCCCCCCCGATTTTTATGAATTCTATAACCTGGGGCTGGGCGACCCCTACCCGGTTTCCTCGGTTCACGGGCACGGCACCGGCGACCTGCTGGATGCCTGCATTGAAAAGATAGACTGGGAGAACCGCACCGAATACCCCGAGGAATACACCAAGGTTGCGGTCATCGGCAAGCCCAATGTGGGCAAAAGCTCGCTCATCAACTATCTGGCCGGGGAGGAACGGGTCATCGTCAGCGATATTGCCGGGACGACCCGTGACGCCACCGATACCGTCATCGAAAACCGGTACGGCAAGTACATTTTCATCGATACCGCCGGCATCCGCCGCAAGGCAAAGGTAGAGGACGCCATAGAACGGTACAGCGTGCTGCGCAGCTATATGGCGGTGGACCGCTGCGATGTGGCCGTTATCCTCATCGATGCGGTGGAGGGCTTTTCCGAGCAGGACAGCAAGATAGCGGGCTACGCCCATGAGCAGGGCAAGGCCTGCATTGTATGTGTGAACAAGTGGGACGCCGTGGAAAAGGACGACCGCACCATGAAGGAATATACCGATAAGCTCAAGGTGGATTTCAGCTTTATGAGCTATGTGCCGTTCCTGTTTATCAGCGCCAAGACGGGGCAGCGGGTGGATAAAATGTTCCCCCTGATCAACGAGGTGGCGGCCAATTCCAGGCTGCGCATCCCCACCGGGCGGCTCAATGACCTTTTGAGCTATGCGACGGCACGGGTACAGCCCCCCAGCGATAAGGGCAAGCGGCTGAAGATCTACTACATGACGCAGGCAAGCACCCAGCCGCCCACCTTCGTCTGCTTCTGCAACAGCGCCGAGCTGTTCCATTTCAGTTATCAGCGGTATCTGGAAAACCAGATCCGGGAGACCTACGATCTGACCGGCACCCCCATCCGGCTGCTGATCCGGGAAAGGGGCGAGTGATATGCGAGAGAACCGCATCGACTGGACCAAATTCTTTAAGCCGGTGTGCCTGCTGTGCATGGTGTGCGGCGGGCTGTGGCTGTGGTGGCAATCCGCTCTGACCGAAAATACATTGGGACGCATCACCGCCATTGCGGGCGGGGTCCTGTTTATCCTTGCCGGGGTGTTCGGGCTGCTGGGCCGGCCCCGTTCCCTTGTGCCGCTTTTGGATTTTCTGGCATTGGCGGCGGCGCTGATTGCGCTGTGGAAGGTGGGGCCCTGCTGGCAGGTCATTGCCGGGGTGGTGCTTTCCGCTTTGTATCTCATCGCCTGCAACGCCAGCACCGCCATAGGGGATGAGGGCAGCCCCGAGGAACAGCCCGATTACAGCGAGCTGCACCCCTACTGGGAGAACATGGAGAAGGTAAAGCGGGAGTGGGAGCAGGCTGCCGCCGACCGGGAAAAGGACGAAACAAAAAAGTAATGCCGCGGGGGAGCATCTGCTGCGGCGGGCGAAAAACGGAGGATGGCAAGGGCGGGCCGCAGGAAGGCTCTTGCCCGCCGGGGGCGGGCTGATGCCTTTCAAGGGACGCACGCAGCCAGCGCCGGTTTTCGTTCGTCGCAGGGGGATATGACCCTGCAGGCAGGCATAAAAAGAAAGGAGTTGTCACCATGAATACTGTTGATTGCATCAAGACCCGCCGGAGCGTGCGGAAATTTACCGAAGAAAAGGTACCCCATGAGGTACTGGAGCAGCTGGTGGAGCTTTCCCGCTGGGCGCCCAGCTGGAAAAACACCCAGATCGCCCGGTATGTTGCGGTGGAGGATGAAGCGCTGAAAAGCCGCATCGCCGAGGAGGCGACCATCCCGTGGAACGAGGGGATCATCAAGGGCGCACCGGTACTGATGGTGATGACCTATGTGGAAAAGCGCAGCGGCTTTGAGCGTGACGGCAGCTTTTCCACCACCAAGGGCGACCGCTGGCAGAACTTTGACTGCGGTGTTGCGGCGGCGACCTTTGGGCTGGCGGCGCATGAGCTGGGACTGGGCAGCGTGGTGTTGGGCATCTTTGATGAAAAGAAGCTGGCCGAGCTGCTGGAGCTGCCGGAGGGCATGGGCGTTGCCTGCCTGATGCCGCTGGGCTATCCCGCCGAGGAGCCCGCTGCCCCCAAGCGCAAGGAAGTTGCAGATTTATTGAGCGTAAAGTGATAAGACCGTAAAAATGCCCCTCTCCTGCCGGGAACGGTAGGAGAGGGGTGGTTTTTTGGTCAGTCGATTTGGTCGAAGTCGGCGGCGGGGTGCTTGCAGATGGGGCAGACATAGTCCGGCGGCAGCGTTTCGCCCTCGTAGACATAGCCGCAGATGCGGCAGACCCAATGATGGAGCTGTTTATTCTCCGGGGCGGGGGCCTGGGGCTGGGGTTTTGGCTTGATATGGGCAAAATAGTAGGCATAGGTGGCGCTGGGCAGGTCATTTTGGGTGCGGGCTTCGGTGACCTGCGCGATAAACAGGGTATGGCTGCCGCAATCGACGGCGGCGACCACCTGCCCGCTGATAACGGCATTGGAGACCTCCCCGGTGAGGTGCAGCAGACCATTGGTGCTGCGGGCGCAGCCCTCGAAGCCCTCGAATTTATCGACCTCCCGGCCGCTTTGGAAGCCGAACCGCCGGAACAGCGCAAAGGGGGCTTTTTCGGTGAGGATGGAAACATTGAAGACGCCGGTACGCAGAATCATATCGTGGGTGAAGTTGGCTTTATTCACCGCGATCAGAATTCTTTGGGGATCGGCGGTGACCTGCATGGAGGTATTGATGATGCAGCCGTTATCCTTTTCGCCCTCCCGCGCGGTGAGGACGAACAGACCGTAGCTGTATTTGAACATGGCTTCATTTTGCAGCAGCGCTGCATCGACGGGTGCGCCCTGCGGCAGGGCGGCGGTGACAAAATTCTCTTTCATGCTGTGACCCTCCTGTTCTTGCTTCTTTCATTTGGGGGGAATCCCCCGATGACACCACTATACCATACTTTTCTGTAAAAATCAATAATAATTATTTATTTTATTTTACGGGAGAATAAAAAACCGTCCCCTGCTGTGGGGACGGCTTTTTGGTATTTTGGTTTGGCTTTTTTAGTTTTGCGGGGAATAAGGACAGCAATAGCGGAAATTACTTCAGCTCGATCTTGGCGCCGGCCTCTTCCAGCTTGGCCTTCATCTCTTCGGCTTCCGCCTTGGACAGGCCTTCCTTAACGGTCTTGGGAGCGTTGTCTACCAGCTCCTTGGCTTCCTTCAGGCCCAGACCGGTGATCTCCTTGACCAGCTTGATGACGCCCATCTTGGAAGCGCCGGCATCGGCCAGGACAACATCGAACTCGGACTTCTCATCGGCAGCGGCAGCACCGGCAGCGGGGCCGGCAACCATAACGGGAGCAGCAGCGGAAACGCCGAACTCCTCCTCGATCGCCTTTACGAGGTCGGCAAGCTCCATAACGGTCATGCCTTTGATTTCTTCAATGAACTTTGCGATATCAGCCATGATATGAATCCTCCTGTTAAATCATATTTTGTGTGGTGCGAAACGGGTGGGCAACCGGAATCAGGCAGCCTCGCCCTCCTTCTTTTCGCGAACGGCATCCAGAGCCACGGCAAGACCGCGGATGTTGCCATTGAGGGCCATGCACAGCATGGTGAGCAGCTCCTGCTTGCCGGGCAGCTTGGCTACGGCAATCACGCCTGCCTCATCGAGAACCTTACCGTCCATATAGCCGGCACGGATATCGAATTTGTCCTTGTGGGACTCGGCAAACTTGTTCAGGATCTTGGCGGCAGCGATGGGGTCCTCGGGGGAATAGGCAAAGGCGCTGGTGCCGTACATATGGGCAGTCAGCTCGCCCAGGCCTGCCTCCTCGGCAGCGCGGCGCAGGATGTTATTCTTGATAACAGCATACTCAACGCCCGCTTCACGCAGCTCACGGCGCAGCTTGGTATCATCGGCCACGGTGATGCCGCGGTAATCGACCAGCACGCCGGCAGCGGAATTCTTCATCTTTTCTGCCAGAGCAGCAACCTGCTCCTGTTTCTGTTTCAGAACATTAGCGTTAGGCAAAATGTTTCACCTCCCAGAGTAATATAAGGAAAACTAAAAAAGCTCTTTCCAACATACCTTGGAAAGAGCGATTGTTTCCTTAACGGGTGAAACCATTAAAGTAATAGCAAATCGAAGCTCATTTCCTCGGCAGGCCGGTTTTGCAAACCATTTACACGCCGTGGGCGTGCCTGCTGTCTATGGAACAGCTCTATTATTATAGCGGGGGCGGGCGGGGTTGTCAAGGGGGTGGGGGGAATTTTTCGGGGAGTTTGCGGGGGATTGGGGGGCTGGTGCGGGTTCTCGGAGGGTTGGTGCAGGTTCTCGGAGGGTTGGTGCAGGGGGAGGGCCGCAGGCCCGGCGATGCGGAGCATCGCCGACGGCGGGCGGAGCCCGCCGAGCCGCCCGTAGGGCGGCGGCCTGCGGCCGGAGCCTGCGGGTTTTGCGGATTTTGGGTGGGAACGGGGGCGTTCTCGGGGAGTTTGTGCGGGTTCTTGGGGGGTTGGTGCAGGGGGAGGGCCGCAGGCCCGGCGATGCGGAGCATCGCCGGCGGCGGGCGGTGCCCGCCGAGCCGCCCGGAGGGCGGCGGCCTGCGGCCGTATTTTGCGGTTTTTGCAAATTTTAATGTGGGGTCAGTCCAGCTCCACCGGGACGGTGCTGCCGTCGGTGAGGATGACGCTGACACGGTTGGGCAGGCAGATGGCCTGCTCCCCTTCCCTGGCCAGCCAGCCGTTTTTGATGCACACGTGGTCGGGGCAGTCGCTGGTGATAAAGGCGATGCGGTGATTTTTTACCTGAAGCAGCACCTCTTTGCCATAGGCGGTCAGGGGGATGTCCTCATCCTGCGCCTGCGGCAGATAGATGCTGCGTACCATTTTTCCGTCGATCCAGATCTCCGCAGTGCAATCGGTGGTGCCGCCGTGGGGCAGCAGCAGCCACAGGGCGCAGCCGATGACGGCGGCCGCAATGACCGCCCACAGGATGATTTTTGTTTTTTTCTCGCTTTGCTGCATCGTTTTTTCTCCTATCGTATCCGGCGAATCACCGCCGACTCTCCCTCCAGCCGCCGTTCCTCCGCACGGCCTACGGTAAATACCGTTTCGCCGTACTTGGCGGCATCGGGCAGGGGCAGGGGGGAATCCCCGGGGTTTACACAGATGACAAAGCTGCCGTTTTCGTCCTTCCGGCGCCATGCCGCCATGCCTGCCGCACAGGCCAGCGGCTCCAGCCCGCCGGTGGAAAGGGCGCTGTGCCCGTTCCGCAGGCCGGCCATCTGCCGGATGCACTCCCGCAGGCCGGTGTCCTCTCTGCCCCACGGGTAGGTGCCGCGGTTGAAGGGGTCGGCGTAGCCCACCAGTCCGGCTTCATCGCCGTAGTAGATGCAGGGCATTCCGGGCAGGGTCATGGTCATGAGCGTACCCAGCATAAAGAGCTGCCGCCCCCGGTAATACTGTGCCACGGTAAGGGTATTATGGGCGCGCTGCCAGTCCCGGTCCCGATGCTCCATGAGGGTGCCGCCCAGCACGGTGATGGCCCGGGGGACATCGTGGCTGGAAAGCAGGTTCATCATGACGTCCCAGCAGGGGCGGGGGGTATGCTCCAGAAGCTCCAGCAGGCGGCGCCGGAAGGCGGCACCGTCCCCCCGCAGCAGAAAGTCCAGAATGGCGGTGCGCAGGGGGTAGTTCATCGTGCTGTCCAGCTCCTGCCCCATCAGGTATTGGCGCTGCTCGCCGTAGGCTTCCTTGCAGCTGGCGTCCTCCCACACCTCACCGATGATGATGGCATCCGGTTTTTCGGCGCGGGCCGCCGCCCGGATCATTTTTACCAGCTCATCGGGGTATTCGTCCACCACGTCCAGCCGCCAGCCATCGGCGCCCAGCCGCAGCCAGTGCCGCACGATGCCGTTTTCGCCGCAGAGGAATTCCCGCCAGCCGGCATCCCGGCTATTGAGCTTGGGCAGGGTGGTAAAGCCCCACCAGCTTTCGTACTGGTCGGCGTCGGCGTCCTTCCAGCAGTACCAGCTGCGGTAGGGGCTGTTTTTATCCCGGTAGGCCCCGCCGGGGCCGTACCGTCCTTCCTTATTGAAGTACAGGCTATCGCTGCCGGTGTGGTTGAACACGCCGTCCAGAATGATTTTGATCTCCCGTTCGTGCGCCTTTCGGCAAAGGGTGACAAAGTCCTGCTCATCGCCCAAAAGCGGGTCGATGCGCAGATAGTCGGCGGTATTATAGCGGTGGTTGCTGTGCGCTTCAAAGATGGGATTGAGGTACAGCACCCGCACCCCCAGCGCCGCCAGCTCCGGCAGCTTTTGGGTGATGCCCGCAAGGTCGCCGCCGAAATAGTCATTGCAGCGGAACACCCCATCGGCATCGGGGACGCTTTGCGGCTCCTCCTGCCAGTCCCGGTGCAGCCGCCGGTCGGCGGGCACACCGGGTTTGGGGCGGCCGCTGCTGCAAAAGCGGTCGGGGAAAATCTGATACATCACCTGCCCGGCGAATTTTTGCGGGACGCTGTAATTTTTATCGTAGACGGTGAGCTGCCACAGGGGGCCCTCGCCGTAATCGGCGCTGCCGTCGGGGGCACGGTGCAGCAGGGTGCCGTCCGAGAGGCGGAAGCCGTAGTAGTAGAGTCCCGGCTCGGCGGGGGTATAGCGCAGGCGGTAGCCGTCCGCAGATGGCGTCATCGGCAGCCGCAAAAGGGGCAGGGCCTGCCCCGCCCGGTACAGCAGTAATTCGGGGGTGCGCCCGTCCCCGGCGGGCAGTGCGAAGCGCAGGGAGAGCTCCTCCCCCGCCGCCACCGCCCCGAAGGGGGTCTTATATTCCGCCAGCAGGCTGTTAAACATGGCTGTTGTCCTTTCGTGTGGAGATAAATCTGCGCCCCCTCCCTGGGGAGGGGGTTGGGGGGTGGGGCGGGTCGCGGGGGGTGGGGCGCGGGACTGCGACTGGCCGAGGACGCGCCCCCGCCGCAGGCGTGCTTAATCGAGGTGCCAGATGTCCCGGGCGTAGTCGTGGATGGCACGGTCGGCGCAGAAGATGCCCGCACCGGCGATGTTGGCAAGGCTCATGCGCTGCCAGCGCAGCGGGTCATTATAATAGATCTCCGCCGCACGGTCGTCCGCTGCGGAATAGCTTTCAAAGTCCGCGGCCGCCATGTACTGATCCACGGTGCGCAGGTGGTTTGCCAGCATCCAGAAGCTTTCGGGGCTTTCCCGGCGCTCCATGAATTCCAGCAGGCGCTGCAGCTCGGGGCTGCGGGTGATGGCATCGGCGGGGCGGTACCCGCGGGATTTCACTTCCTCCACCTCGGGGGTGCTCATGCCGAAGATGATGATATTCTCCGGGCCGACCTGCTCGGCGATCTCCACATTGGCGCCGTCCATGGTGCCCAGTGTGATGGCGCCGTTCTGCATCAGCTTCATATTGCCGGTGCCGGAGGCCTCGGTGCCGGCCAGAGAGATCTGCTCGCTGACCTCACTGGCGGGCATCAGCCGTTCGCTCATGGTCACGTTGTATTCTTCCAGGTAGACGATCTTGAGGCGGCCGCGTACATCGGGGTCGGCATCGATCATGGCGCCCAGATCATTGATGAAGCGGATGATCTTTTTGGCAAGCTCGTAGCCCGGGGCGGCCTTGGCGCCGAACAGGTAGGTGCGGGGCTTAAAGTCGGCGGCGGGGTTCGCCTTGATATCCAGATAGTGCCGGAGGATCTGCAGGGCATTGAGGTGCTGGCGCTTATATTCATGCAGGCGCTTGACCTGTACATAGAACAGCGACTCGGGATCGACGGTGATGCCGCGCTGCTCCCGCAGGTAACGGGCGAAGTCCTGCTTGTTCTGCCGCTTCAGTTCGCCCAGCTCCCGCAGGCTCTCCTCGTCATCCATATAGGCACGCAGGCCGGAAAGCAGGCTGAAATCGTGCAGGTATTGCTCCCCGATGCGGGCACGGATAAAGCCGTCCAGACGGGGATTGGACTGCATGAGCCAGCGGCGGCTGGCGATGCCGTTGGTGACGTTGCCGAACTTCTCCGGCATCAGCCGGTAGAATTCATGGAACACATCGTCCTTGATGATCTGGCTGTGCAGCTTGGAAACGCCATTGACATAATGGCCGCCCACCACGCAGATATTGGCCATGCGTACCTTGCCCTCCCGCAGGATCTGCATTTTTTCCACCTCGGCATTATCGCAGCGGAATTCCTCCCGCATCCGGATGTTCCAGCGGCGGTCGATCTCCTGTACGATCTGATAGATGCGGGGCAAAAGTTCCTTGAACAGCGGGATATCCCACTTTTCCAGCGCCTCCGCCATGACGGTGTGGTTGGTGTAGGCAAAGGTCTGCTCGGTGATCTCCCAGCTTTTTTCCCAGCTGTAGCCGCAGTCGTCCATCAGGATGCGCATCAGCTCCGGGATGGCAAGGGTGGGGTGGGTATCATTGAGCTGGATGGCATTGAGCTCGGCAAAGTTATCCATGGTGCCGTAGCGCTCCATGTGGGTGCGGGTGATCTCCGCAAGGGAGGCGCAGACAAGGAAATACTGCTGGCGCAGCCGCAGCTGCTTGCCCTCCTGGTGGTTATCGTTGGGGTAGAGGATCTTGCTGATGGTTTCGGCACGGGCGGTTTTACGGAAGGCGCCCAGGTAGTCGCCGTTATTGAAGCACTCCATATCAATGCCGGGGCTTTGCGCCTTCCACAGCCGCAGAACGCTGACTGCATCGGTATCGTAGCCGGAAACGTACATATTGTAGGGCACCGCCAGCACCGTTTCGTAGTCGATGTACTGCTGCATCAGGTGGCCCTGGTCCCAGTGCTCCTCCAGCCGGCCGCCGAATTTGACCTGGACGGCGTGCTCCTCATTGGCACGCAGCCATACCTCGCCGCCGGGCAGCCAGTAATCGGGCAGCTCGGTCTGGGCACCGTTCACCAGCTTCTGCTTAAAGATGCCGTATTCATAGAGGATGGAATAGCCGGTGCCGTAGTAGCCGTCGGTGGCCATGCCGTCCAGATAGCAGGCGGCGAGCCTGCCCAGACCGCCGTTGCCGAGACCGGGATCCGGCTCGCAGGCATACAGGCGCTCCGGGGTGGCGCCGAAGGCGGAAAGCGCCTCGGTGAAGGGCTGCACCAGCCCCAGATTATAAAGACTGTTTTTGAGGCTCTTGCCCATCAGAAATTCCATGGAAAGATAATGGACGCGCTTTTTCTTTTCCTCGGTGGTCTTTTGCCGGTGGGCGCGGCGCTTTTCCACCATGATATCACGCAGCACCAGTGCGGCGGCCTTGTAGAGCTGGTCATCGGTGGCCAGCTGGGGCTTTACCTCCATCAGGTATTCCAGCTTGTTTTCCATCGCCTGGCGGATCTCTTGTGCGGTCATATCGAAGTTCTCCTTTTTGTGATATTAAACGGTTCTTCCTATGCTATTATAGCCGCTTCCCCCGCGGTTTTCAACTGTTCGCCCCAAATGTTCGTTATTTTTTCATCAATTCCGTTTCCTGCGCAAAAGCTCTTTGCAGACCCCGCTTTTTGCGGTATAATGAGGGTAGAAATCTGCTGCAGGAGGTATATTATGAGCCGTTATAAGATCAATATTATGGAACACCAGTATTATATCAATACCGACCGTGATCCCGCCTGGGTAAAAATGCTGCAGGAGCGCCTCAACGGGCAGATCGATGAGATCCGGGAGGGGTGCCCCAATCTTTCCGCCTTTGATACCTTTGCCCTGCTGACCATGAACCTGATGGATCAGCTGGCCAAAAGCGAGGAGGCCGCCGCCAACCTGCGCCAGCAGCTGACCAACTACCTGCGGGAAAGCAGCGCCGTGCGTGCCCCCGGCGACGACTACCGCCGCGCCGGACAGATGGACTTCCGGGACTATGACGAGAATGACGAGGAATTTTGAGCGAAATGGAAAAACACGCTGAAATACTGGCGCCGGCCGGGGGCGAGGCACAGCTGCGTGCTGCCGTCCTGTGCGGCGCCGACGCCGTATATATGGGCCTGCAAAGCTTTAATGCCCGCGCGGGCGCCGAGAACTTTAATGAGAACAGCCTGCCGCAGACGGTGGGCTGGTGCCATGCCCGCGGGGTACGGGTCTATATCACGCTGAATACACTGGTGACCGACCGGGAGCTGCCGGAGTGGATAAAAACGCTGGACGCCGTGGCGGGGGCCGGGGTGGACGGCGTACTGGTGCAGGACCTGGGGCTGGCCAAAATCATACGGCAGCGGTACCCCACCCTGCCGTTGCTGGGCAGCACCCAGATGAGCGTCCACAACATAGCGGGCGCCCGGCTGCTGGAGGAAATGGGCTTTACGCAGGTGGTGCTGGCACGGGAGCTTTCCAAGGAGGAGATCGCGGCGATCTGCGCCGGGACGAGCCTGCGGTGTGAGGTGTTCGTCCACGGGGCGCTGTGCATGAGCGTTTCCGGGCAGTGCTATTTAAGCAGCCTGCTGGGGGAACGCAGCGGCAACCGCGGGCGCTGCGCCCAGCCCTGCCGTTTGGATTTTACGAGCCACGGGCGGGAATACGCCCTTTCCCTGAAGGACCTGACGCTGACCGACCGGCTGCGGGAGCTGGAGGCGCTGGGGGTGGCGAGCTTTAAGATAGAGGGGCGGCTGAAGCGTCCCGAATATGTGGCGGCCGCCGTGACCGCCTGCCGGCAATCGCTGGCGGGGGAGGTGCCGGACCTGGAAACGCTGCGGTCGGTATTCAGCCGGAGCGGCTTTACCGACGGCTACTACACCGGGCGGCGGGACCTTTCGATGTTCGGCACCCGCACCAGGGAGGACGCTGCGGCCTCCGCCGAGGTGCTGGGGAGGCTGGCCGCCCTGACCCGCAACGAGGTGGGGCGTCTGCCGGCGGATATGGTGCTGACGATGGCCCCCGGAGAGCCGGCGACCCTTGCCGTGACCGACGGCACCCACCGGGTGGAGGTGGCGGGAGAGACGCCGCAGGCGGCACTGAACCGTCCGACCGATGAGGCGCTGGCCCGCCGGGCGCTGGAAAAGTGCGGCGGGACGCCCTTTACCCTGCAAAACCTGACCTGTCATATTGCGCCGGGGCTGATGCTGCCGCTTTCGGCGCTGAACCGCCTGCGGGCGGCTGCGCTGACCGCCCTGGCCGAGGCACGCAGCGTGACGGTGCCCTACCCGCAGGCCCCTGCCCCCGCCGAGGAGCCGGCCGGCAGGACGCGCCCGCAGGGCGCGCCCCGGCTGGTCTGCCGCCTGGCGGCGGCAGGCCAGATGACCCCCGCCGTCAGGCGGGGGGCCGGCCGGCTGACCCTGCCGCTGGCGGAGCTGGCCGAGAGACCCGACCTGCTGGAGGCCTGCGGCCCCCGGCTGGCTGCCGAGCTGCCGGTATTCTGTGCGCCGCAGCAGGAGGAGCCGGTGATGCGGACGCTGCGGCGGCTGAAGGAGCAGGGGCTGACCCATGCCCTTTGCGGCAACCTGGGCGCCCTGCTGATGGCCCGGGAGGCCGGGCTGGAGATCATCGGCGACTACGGGCTGAATATTATCAATTCTCCGGCGGCACGGCAGGCGGCGGAGCTGGGCTGCGGGGCGATTACCCTTTCCTTTGAATGCGAGCGCGGGGCGGCGAAGAACATCGCAAGCCCGGTACCCCTTGGGGTGATCGCCTACGGGCACCTGCCGCTGATGCTGCTGCGCAACTGCCCCGGCAAGACCGCTGCGGGCTGCGGCGACTGCACCGGCATCAACCGCATTACCGACCGGCGGGGGGAGGATTTCCCGCTGCAATGCGAGCGCCGCCAATACACCCATCTGCTGAACCCCCGGCCGCTGCTGCTGTGCGACCGTCTGCCGGAGTGGGATTTCTGCGATTTCCTTACCCTGCGCTTTACGGTGGAAAGCCCGGCCGAGTGCGACGAGGTGCTGAAGATGTACCGGACCGGTGCGGCTCCGGCGGGGCAGTTTACCCGCGGGCTGTACTACCGCACCCTGAAGTAAACCGACCGAGGGGCAGGCGGGGCGCAGCCCGTCCCGGCCGGAGGCCGGGACACCCGGCGCTTTGCGCCGGGCCGGCGGCGGAGCCGCCGGGGCTGCGCCCCGCACCCGCCCCTTTTGCAAACCCCCATCCTACCGAACCACAAGGAGGCCCCCATGCCGAAAATCCGTATCCGCTATCTTTCCGACAAAATAGAAAAGCTCCGCTACATCGACGGCAAAAGCGACTGGATCGATCTGCGCGCCGCCGAAACGGTGGAATTAAAGGCGGGCGAGTCCTGCTACCTTCCGTTGGGCATTGCCATGGTGCTGCCGCAGGGGTATGAAGCCCACGTGCTGCCCCGCAGCTCCACCTTCCGCAATTACGGCATCCTGATGTCCAATTCCATGGGCATAGTGGATGAAAGCTACTGCGGCGACGACGATGAGTGGAAGATGCCGGTCTATGCCACACGGGACTGCCGCATCGAAGCCAATGACCGCATCGCCCAGTTCCGCATTATGGAGCACCAGCCCCCCATTGAATTTGAGGAGTGCGAGCACCTCGGCAATCCCTCCCGCGGCGGCTTCGGCTCCACGGGGAAGCAGTAATATGAAAAACGATCAAATGTCCGCCTCCCTGCCCGTCGGCATCCTGCTGGCGCTGGCAGGCGGCTTTATGGATGCTTACAGCTATATGGCACGGGGGCACGTTTTTGCCAATGCCCAGACCGGCAACATCCTGCTTTTCGCCGTCGCTGTTTCGGAGGGGCGCCCCGGCGACAGCCTGCGCTACCTGCTGCCGGTGGTCAGCTTTGCCGTCGGCATTGCGCTGACCGCCGCCATACGCACCCGCTTTGGCCGCATGAGCCGCCTGCACTGGCGGCAGCTGGCCCTTGCCGCCGAAATTCTCATCCTTTTCGGGGTCAGCTTTTTCCCGGCGGGGCAGCACCTTATCGCCAATAGCCTTACCTCCCTCGCCTGCGGCATCCAGGTGCAGGCCTTCCGCAAGATAGAGGGCAACGGCATCGCCACCACCATGTGCATCGGCAACCTGCGGGCCGGGGTGCAGGCCCTGCATGAATACCGCACCGCCCGTGACCGGGAGGAGCTGCGCCGCAGCGGGCTGTACTTCGGCGTTATTCTGTTTTTTGCGCTGGGTGCCGTCCTGGGCAACCTGCTGGTGTGCCGTTATGGGCTTTCGGCCATCCGCTGGGACTGCCTGCTGCTTCTGCTGCCCCTTTTGATGATGCTCTCCAAGCCTGATGAATCCAAGGAGGAAAACAAATGAAAGTTTTAGTCGCCGTCGATCTGCAAAACGACTTTATCAATGGCGCCCTGGGCACCGCCGAGGCGGCCGCCATACTGCCCCATGCCGAACGCCGCATCCGGGAATTTGAGGGGCGGGTGTTTTTTACCCGGGACACCCACGGCGCCGATTACCCCGATACCCGGGAGGGCAAAATGCTGCCGATCCCCCACTGCATCAAGGGCACCGAGGGCTGGGAGCTGGCCCCCTGCCTGCTGCCGCCGGTCGGGGAGGTCATCGATAAGCCCACCTTTGGCAGTACGCTGCTGGGGGAGCGCCTGCTTGCGCTGCATGAGACCGAGCCGATCGAGAGCATCACCCTCATCGGGCTTTGCACCGATATTTGTGTGATCAGCAACGCCCTGCTGCTGCGGGCCTACCTGCCGGAGGTCCCCATTTACGTGGATGCCGCCTGCTGCGCCGGCGTCACCCCGGAAAGCCACCGCACGGCGCTTTGTGCCATGCGCGGCTGCCAGATCATCATCGAAAACGAGCCGGAGGGCTGAATATAAGCCGCGGGGCGGGCGGGGCGCCGCAGGCGCTCCGCAGCAGAAGGGGCGCCGCAGGCGCTCCGGCGAAGCCGGAGCCGGCGGGCGAAGCCCGCCGAAGCCGCCGTAGGCGGCTTGCCTGCGGCGCCCTACCCTACCCCCTGCACAAACCCGGAAAGGACTACTGCCATGAAAGAACTCATCCTAGCCAGTGCCAGCCCCCGCCGCCGGGAGCTTCTCTCCATCATCACGCCGCGGTTTACGGTGCGTACCAGCGACTGCGATGAAACCATTGCCCCCGGTACCGGCCCCGTTGCCGCCGTGCGGGAGCTTTCCCTGCGGAAGGCGGCTGCGGTATGGGCAGCACTGCCGCAAAAGCAAACCGCCGCCGTCATCGGCAGCGATACGGTGGTGTATATCGATGGGGAGATATTGGGCAAGCCGCACAGCCGGGAGGAGGCCGTTTCCATGATCTCCCGGCTTTCCGGGCGCAGCCATACCGTCTGCACCGGCGTGACCGTCATCACGGCGGAGGAGACCCGCACCTTTCACGAGACCACCGAGGTGCATTTTTACCCCCTTTCCCCGCAGGAGGTGGAATGGTACTGCTCATTGAAGGAGCCGTATGACAAGGCGGGAGCCTATGGCATCCAGGCGGCAGGCGCCCTGCTGGTGCAGGGGCTTACCGGCGATTATTTCAATGTCATGGGGCTGCCCGTGGCCGCCCTTGCCCGTCACCTGCGGGAGATGGGCGTCACCGCCGCCCTTTCGGAGCAAAACGAATAAAACCCCGACCTGCAAAAATCACCGGAAAAAGCGGCTGCGCTCTCTCCGGTGATTATTTTTTATTGGACAATCAGGCGGTCGCCCTCCCTCGTTTCGGGGAGGTCCCATTTGCCGCCGTAGTAGGAGGAGATAAACTCCTGCAGCGCCGGCTCCTGCTGTGCCTCCCGGATCGGGAGGAACACCGACAGGCCGTAACGCAGCCCGCCGTCCTTCTCCTTTTTCACAAAGGTCATATACAGGTAGTCATCCCAATCCGAGATGCTGCTGTGCGTCCATGTGGCCTTGGGCAGCAGCGCCGCCGCCTGTGACTGCTTCAGCAGCACATGGTCCTCGCTGTCGGCGTTAAAGTTCTGGTAGCCCACGCCCTGCCACAGCGGCAGCATGATGCGCCCGCTCGTCTGCACATCGGTCGCCCAAACCGATACCGCCGCCATATCATACTCCGCCGGGGTCAGGTAGCCGGCCAGTCCCCATTCGGTCAGCAGGGCGATGGTATTGGTATAATCCCGGCTGACCGCTACGGTAAAGCTATCGTAGAAATCCTTTTCGGCGGGGGCACGGCTGTACTTATCCACCAGCTCGCTTTCCAGATAAAGATAGCACACCGTTTCCCGGCCGGGGCGGTAGTAGGCCTCCGACGTTTCCGCCAGCATATCCTGCCGCAGCGCCGCCACCAGCGCCGCCGTGTCACGGTAGGCAGCGGTAAGCCGCAGGGTTTTAAGCCCGGTGGGGTCGCACAGGTCGATCTGCCGGTAGGGGTTCTTTTCCGCCGTCCAGTAGTACAGCGGGTTTACCCTGCTTTGGAATTCCCCGGTGTCCTCCAGCCGGGACAGCGCCGCCAGCAGCGCATCCTCGCCGTAGGCGCAGTATTTGCGCTTGAGCACCCGACCGTCGGTGTAGGTGTAGGAAATTTCCATCCGGCCCATAAACCCATCGCTGCCGTCCGGCGTGGCCTTCCCGGCGCCGTTGATGAGAACCTGATGCACGGCCGTTACCGCCTGGATGGCCTCCTGTCCCCGCAGCGTGGTGGTGCTTTCCATATCGTAATAGTAGAATTCGCCGCTGCGGTTTTCAAACTGCTGGGTGTGGCGTCGGTCGGCATCGTACAGCGAAACCTCCGTGTACCGGCCGCGGTAGCTGATGGTCACCCCCGCCACCCGGTCGGTGGCCGGCACCCGGCTCTCAAAGCCCATGCCGCCGGTAAAGATGGCCCCGGCATACAGCACCGTCACGGCGGTCATGGCCGCCCCCATCACGATGCTACTCTTTCTCATCCCCTTAAAGCCGCGGCCGAGGATGAGCTCCACAAGGAAATACACCACCAGCCCGAATACCGCCGTCCACACAAGATTGCCGGAACGGCCGTCCACGCCGGTGATGGCGCCGAACAGCACCCCGAAGCCGAGGCCCCCCACAAAGGTGGCCACGAACCGGAAGATCCCCACCGCAAGGCCGTCACGGGCGCGGCTTTCGGCGCGCTCGCTGGGGCGGCGGATATACAGCCGGATGGCCGCCCACAGCATAAGGATACCCAGCACAAGCCACAGGATCATGGCGCCGTACACCCATTTGCCGTAATCGGAATAGCTGCCGATCATGGTGAGCGCCGGGGTAAGGGTGCAGAATACCGGCCATTCTATTTCGTAGGTCCAGCCCAGCAGATAGGAGCGGCACATAACAAGATGGACAAAGCACAGCACCGGCGCCGTAGCCAGATACACCCCGGAAAAGAGGAAGGTATCAAAGACGCTGCCCACCTGCGTGGCCGCCAGATACACCATGACGATGATGGCAAAGGCGGTGATGTACCACCCCAGCAGATCCATGACAATGGCGCCGGGAGCAAAGACCGCCCGGGTGGGGGCCATGCCGTGGCGCACCGCCGCCAGAATGGCGGTAAGCAGGGTATTGGCGGTCATGGGCAGGGCGATGGTGATGAAATTGGCAAGGGCGTGCCCCAACAGCAGCTGCCCCCGGGTGACCGGCAGGCTGTGGTAGAGATCCACCGCCCGGCGGTCGTGCATATAGCCCACCCCGGAAAGCGCCAGAGTGAAGCTGCCCACCAGCCACAGCAGGCACACCGCCCCCACGGCGATGCCTTGATACAGACCGCCGCGGTCCGCCGTTTTAATGACCTCCAGCACCCACTCGCCCTGATCCTCCCACCGGCGGAACATGACCAGCAGGTAGGGCAGCGGAATACCCAAAAACCCCACAACGGTAAGGTAGACCATGGTGGGGATGCTTTTTTTGAGCTGACCCCGCAAAAGACTGCCGAAGCGGTCAGGAGAGGATATTGCTGTAATCATAACCGACCGCCTCCATTTCTCCGATGAATACTTCCTCCAGCGTCATGGGCAGCGCCTCCGCAAAGAGCGGCCGCTGCGCCTCCAGCACCGGCAGGGTCGCCTCCGCGGTGCCCCGCACCAAAAGGCTGACCAGCTTGCCGCGCTGCTTTTTATCCAGTATGGTAAGCCCCGTGGCCTCCCAGTTGACCGGGTGGTCATAGGCCGCCTGCACCCGGCAGAAGCCGAGCTTGAGGGCATCGAGATCCTTTTCGAACAGGATCTTGCCGGCGGAAAGCAGGCCGATCTGATCGCAGAGGTCCTCCAGCTCCCGCAGGTTGTGGCTGCTGATGACCACCGTGGTCTCCCGCTCGGCGATCTCCTCGGCCAGCAGCTTTTTGACCATCAGGCGGATCACCGGGTCCAGCCCGTCAAAGGCCTCGTCCAGCAGCAGGTATTCGGCGTGGCAGCACAGCGCCGCCAAAAGTGCCGCCTGCCGGCGCATCCCCTTGCTGAAGGTGGAAAGGGGCTGATCGGTTTGCAGCGGGAAGCACCCGCAAAGGGTGTGGTAGGTTTCCATGGAAAAGCCGGAATACAGCCCCCGGTAGAACCGTGCCATATCCTCCACCGTCGCCTTGGGCGGGAAGTAGAGGTCATCGCCGAGATAGAGGATCCTGTCCTTGGCGGCGACATTTTCAAAGATGGGCTCGTCCTCCAGCGTGATGCTGCCGCCATCGGGACGGTACACCCCGCACATCAGCCGCATCAGTGTGGATTTTCCGCTGCCGTTCGGGCCCACCAGCCCGTAGATGCAGCCCCGCCCGATTTCGGTATTCAGCCCGTCCAGCGCGGTTTTTTCCCCGAAACGCTTGACAAGCTCCTTTGCCTTCAGCATATCTCCTCACCTCCGTAGCATTGTTGCAGCAGCGCAGCCGCCGTGTTTTTTTCCACGCCGGCCAGTCTGGCCTGCCGCAGCGCCTCCTGCAGGGCCTCCTCCGCCCGTTCCCGGCTTACGGCAGCGGCGTTTTCCCGGCCGCCCACAAAGCAGCCCTTGCCCCCCACCGTATAGATGACCCCCTCGCTTTCCAGCTCCTGATAGGCCTTCTGGATGGTATTGGGGTTAAGACCCGTTTCGGCTGCCATGGAGCGCACGCTGGGCAGGCGGCTTTCCGGAGGGAATACCCCCATGACGATCAGCTCGGCGATCTGCTCCTCGATCTGCTGATAGATCGGGGTCCGGCTGGTCGGGTCCAGATGGATCATGGCTGTCACTTCCTTTCATCGGAATGGTTATGTGGTAATGCGCGGCCCCCGCCGCGCCCCGCGGCTCCGGGACGGAGCCGACCCGCCCCCTGCGGGGGGCGGGCGGAGGGGGGCCGCCCCGCAGGGGCGGGCGCCCTCCTGCGGGGCGCGGCGGCCGGCGCCGGGCAGGGATTTTTATTTGATCATCACGCTGTCCCGGAACAGCGGCATCATCAGGTAGCCCTTGTCCTTCAGGGTATCGATGATATCCGGCAGCGCTGCCAGGGTGGCCCTGCTGTAATCGTGCATCAGCATCACCACTATTTTCTGCTCGCCGGTGGAATTGACGGCATTTTGGTAGGCCTTCCATGCGGTCAGCTCGCCGGGCAGGCCGTCCCCGGTGTGGCAGTTCCAGTCCACATAGCCCAGGCCGTCGGCTGCCAGCGCCGCCGCAATAGCCTGCTTTTTATTGCCGGCCGTGGGGCTGCCGCCGGGGAACCGGTAGATCTCCGGCGTGACGCCGAAGGTTTCGGTGAGCCACTGCTGCTGGTCCCGGATCTCCTTGATGCAGCTTTCGGCGCTTTGGTACACCGCCTTGATGCGGTGGGAATAGCTGTGGTTGGCGATGGTGTGCCCCTCCCGGATCTCCCGCTTGATCTGTGCGATGTGATCGGGGCGGTGGCGCAGGAAGAAGGTGGCATGGACCTTCTTTTCCTTCAGGATATCCAGAATGGCGTCGGTGGTTTCATCGTAGGGGCCGTCATCAAAGGTGAGGTAGGCGATTTTTTTGTCGCTTTCCCCCGCTTTGATCTGCTGCTCCAGCTGTCCCAGCAGCCGGAAGCCCTCCTCCTTTTGGCGGTTGATCGCCTCCGGCAGGGCCTTTTGCTCCTCTACGGCCGCCTGCAGCGCCGCCACGTCATCGGTCAGCAGGGTATTTTCGGCGGTCACGGCCGCCAGCTCCCCCCGGATATTTTGCAGTCGTTCCCCGTCGGGGTCGGTCATCCATATCCCGGCGGAAAGGGCGGTCACCACCATCAATGCGGTAATGAGCACCGGCAGCAGGACGCTTTTCTTCTGCTTTGTTTTCATTTCGGTTTCCTCCCCCCATCAGCCGGCCAGCGCCGCCTGCAGGTCCTCTTTCCAGGATTTCCAGCTTTGCAGCGTTTCATTGGCTTCGCCGTTCTGCTGCTGTAAATCGGCCAGCTCGCCCTCCAGCACGGTCTTTTGCCGGCGCAGGGCTTCATTTTGCTGCTGCGCCGTCTGGTATTCCCGCTGCAGCTGTTGCAGCTCGTTATTTTCCCGCAGCCAGCCGGCTGCGCCCCACCAGCACACCCCCAGGATGGCCAGCACCAGCAGCACCGCTAATATCGTCCGTTTCATTGGCGTTCTCCCTTTCCGGCGAATTGCCGTCCCAACTGTATTAGTACGGATAGTACAGTTTCATCTTATCACGCGGCCCCCGCCCTGTCAATAAGGTTTGTGCGAATTGCGGGGGTGGGGGTGTTGCATTGATTTTTCCGGCTCCGGTCGGCGGTCTGCTCCCACGCAGGCTGCGCCGGAGTCGGTTTCTTTTCTCTCCCTTGAAAAAGCGGTGAAAAATTGCTATGATAAAAAGCAGCCAAACCCCCATAAGGAGGACACAATGGAGCATCTTGACGCAAGACTGGGCACCATAGCCGCCATGACCCCCCGCTGCCGTGCGGTGGCGGATATCGGCTGCGACCACGGGCTGCTGATTGCCGCCCTGCTGGAGGACGGCCGCTGTGATTACGGCATCGCCGCTGACATAAACCCCCAACCGCTGAAAAAGGCCCGCCGGGAGCTGGAGCGTCGGGGGCTGACGGCGCAAAGCGAATGCCGCCTGACCAACGGCCTGTGCGGGATCGCACCGGTCGGGGTGGATGCGGTGGTTATTGCCGGGATGGGCGGGGAGCTGATTGCCGATATTCTTTCCCGGTGGGATTACACCGAGAACCCCACCGTTACCTATCTTTTGCAGCCCATGACCCGCCCGGTGCAGCTGCGGCAGTGGCTGTACGCCCACCGCTTCACCCTGCAGGAGGAGCGCTGCTGCCGGGCAAACGGCAAGCTGTATTCCGTGATGCGGGCGCAGTACACCGGCTGCCCCACCGAGGAGACCCCCACGGCGCTTTATTACGGCGCTTTGGATTTCCGAAATGACCCGCTGGCCGGGGACTACCGGGCGCAGGTACTGGGGCGGCTGCAGCGGCGCATTACCGGGCTGGTGGAGGCGAAGCCCACCTCCGAACGGGACGAGGAGCTTACCCGTGCCACCAATTTGCTGCTTACGCTGCGGTAAGGCAGCCCCCGCAGGGGGCGGGGACCGGGGCGCAGCCCGTCCCGACCTCCGGCCGGGACACCCGGCGCGAAGCGCCGGGTCGGCGGCGGAGCCGCCGGGGCTGCGCCCCGAAAGCCCTCGCCCTCTGCTGATTATTCCGGGAAAGGAAGTGATCCCATGCCGTTTGACGGCGGATTTCTGCATAAAATCGAACAGGAGCTGGAGCCGATGATCGGTGCCCGGGTGGATAAGATCGGGCAGCCCAACCGTGATTGCGTCGTCATCCATCTGCATAACCGCGGCCCCGCACGCCGCCTTGTCATCCTGGCAGGGGCGGCCCCGCGGCTGCACTTTTCCGCTATCCCCATCGAATACCCCGCCACCCCGCCGATGTTCTGCCTGCTGCTGCGCAAGCACCTGGGCGGCGGCCGGCTGACCGGGGTAACGCAGCAGGGGCTGGACCGTGTGCTGACGCTGCACTTCGAAGCGGCCAATGAGCTGGGCGACCGGGCGAATTTCCGTTTGGTCTGCGAGCTGATGGGGCGGCAGGGCAACCTGGTGCTGGTCGGGGAAAACGGCAAGGTCATCGATGCCCTCCACCGGGTGGATTTTGCCGCCAGTGAAAGCCGTCCCCTGCTTTCCGGGCTGGAATACTGCTACCCGCCCCGGCAGGATAAACTGGATTTGACCGTCACCGCCCCGCTGGATGCCGCCGACCGGCTGCTTTCCGGGCCCGACCTGCCCCTTTCCAAGGCACTGCTGGCCGTTTTGGAGGGGGCTTCGCCCCTCGTCTGCCGGGAGCTTTCCTACCGTATCGCCCCCGGTGACCCCGCCGTCGGCAGTCTTTCCCCGGTGCAGCGGGCGGGTGTTTCCGGCGTTTTGGGGGAATGGGCGGCAGCGCTTTCCCCCACGGGCGGCACCCCGCTGCTGCTGGGCGGCCCCAAGCCGGATTTTACCTTTCTGCCGCAAACCCAGTATGAGGGGACCGACATCACACAGACCCCCTACCCCACCTGCAGCGAGCTGCTGGAGGAATTCTACCGGCTGAAAACCGGCAGCGAGGGGGTAAAGCTGGCGGGAGAGGGGCTGCGCCGTCAGGTTTCCTCCATCCACGAGCGGCTGCTGCGAAAACGCACCGTGCGCCTACAGGAGATGGAAAAAAGCGAGAACCGTGACCGTCTGCGCCTTTTCGGCGACCTGCTTTCCGCCAACCTGTACCGGATGCAAAAGGGAATGGCTGCGCTGACCTGCGAGGATTACACCGCCGATCCGCCCGTACCCGTTACCATCCCGCTGGATGTGCGCATGACCCCCAGCCGCAACGTGCAAAAATATTACACCGAATACCGCAAGGCCGCCAATGCCGAGGCGGTGCTGCGCCGCCTGATCGCCGAGTGTGAGGACGAGATCACCTATATTGAGTCGGTGGAGGAGGCGCTGCGCCGTGCCACCACCGAGGGGGAGCTGCTGGAGATCCGGGAGGAGCTGCGGCAGCAGGGCTACCTGAAGGCCGTGACCCCCAAGGGGCAAAGACCGCTGCAAAAGCGCCGGGGCGGCACCCTGCCCCCGCTGCGGTATCGCTCCGACGACGGGTATACCATACTATGCGGGCGCAACAACCTGCAAAACGACCAGCTGACGCTGAAAACCGCCCACGGCACCGACCTGTGGTTCCACATCCAAAAGCAGCCGGGCAGCCATGTGATTTTGCTGACCGGCGGCACCCCGCTGGACGAGCTGCCCGACCGCACCATAGAGCAGGCGGCCATGCTGGCGGCCTGCAACAGCAGCGGGCGGGAAAGCAGCCGTGTTCCCATTGACTACACACTGGTGAAGAATATAAAAAAGCCGAACGGCGCGCGCCCCGGCATGGTGATCTACGAGACCTACTACACCATGCTGACCACCCCCGACCACGCTGCCGCCGGCCGGCTGCTGGAAAAGTAGAATTTGTGCGGGGAGGGGGAGGGCCGCAGGCCCGGCGCTGCCCCCGGCAGCGCCGAAGCGGGCTTCGCCCGCTTGCCCGCCGCTGGGCGGCGGGCGGCCTGCGGCCCAGTCCCTGCCCCCTGTGCTGACCCAACCCGGTGCAGGGGGCCCACTTCGGCGGCGGCGGAGCCGCCGCCGGGGCTGCGCCCCCCACCCCTGCCGCAAAGTTAGGAGACCACCGCCCATGAAACCATCCCTTTCTGCCTCCGCCCTTAAATATCTGGCGCTCGTCGCCATGCTGCTGGACCACATGGCCTACTACCTCTCCCTCCCGGAGCCGCTGCGCTGGGTGGGACGGCTGGCCGCACCCATTTTCCTGTTTTTCGTGGTGGAGGGCTTTACCCACACCCGCAGCTACCGCCGCTACCTGCTGCGGGTTTATGCCCTTGCCGCTGCCATGGGTATTACCAATGCGGTGCTGGCGCAGTTTGCCGGCGGCCTTCGCCGGGACGGCATCACCCCCACCAACAGCATCTGCGCCGCCTTCTTTTTGCTGCTGCTTATTTTGCAGGGGCTGAAACGGATAGAGCAGCGCCGGTGGGACAGCGTCCTGCTGATCGTGGGGCCGTTTGCGCTCCCGCTCCTGCTGGATGCCGTTCTGCCCCCGACCGTTTCCGTCCTGCTGCAAAATACCGTTCTCCCCGGTCCCTTTACCTGCGAGGGCGGGGTGGAGCTTTTGATGCTGGGGGTACTGCTGTACTTTTTCCGGCGGGATAAAAGGACGCAGCTTACCGCCTATGTGGTGGGCACGCTGGTGCTGTACCTGACGCCGGTGGTGCTGCTGGGCGGCTTTCCCCTGCTGTTCACCTACTACCAGTGGATGATGGTATTTGCCGCCATCCCGCTGGCGCTGTATAACGGCGAGCGCGGCAGCGCTCCCCGGTGGCTGTTTTATCTGTTCTACCCGACGCACATCTACCTGCTGTGGGCGCTGGGCGCCCTTTTGGGCCGGTAACGGAGCCCCTTTCCGGGGCTTGCGGGGTGGGAAAGGCGGGCCGCAGGCCCGGCGCTGCCGGGGGCAGCGCCGAAGCGGGCGAAGCCCGCTTGCCCGCCGCGCAGCGGCGGGCGGCCTGCGGCCCGCGCCCTCCCCTTGCAGTCATTAACCGCCGTTTTTGCATGCCCGCCGATGCCGCAAAAACCTGCCCCATCTGCCCGCCGTACCATCCGGCCTCTGCCCTCTCCTGAATTATCCGCCCAGCCGAAAAAGCACTTATTTTCACGCTGCTATCCGTTCTCCGGTGGTCTGTAGCTCCCTATCCCTGCCGATTTTCCCCCCTTGCCGTGCAGCGAGGGGGGGGGCTATTTTTCTTTAATTGTCAACCTAATATATATTTATGGTTGACAATTAACCTGCGGCGTGGTATTCTTATCCCATCCTATATTGATTCCCCGGAGGTATTTCCCATGTCCACCCAAACCCAGCCCTATACCGGCTCCCGCTTTTCCGCCAAGACGCTGACCATGTGCGCTATTTTTACGGCACTGGTGGCCGTTTGCAGCCAGATCACCATCCCGCTGCCCATTATCCCCATCAACCTCGCCCTTTTTGCCGTTTACCTCGCCGGCGCCCTGCTGGGACCCTGGCGCGGTGCGCTCAGCCTTGTGGTCTATCTGCTGCTGGCGGCGGTCGGTGTGCCGGTCATGGCCGGGTTCCGGGGCGGTTTGGGTAACCTCGTCGGCAATACCGGCGGCTATGTGGTCGGCTATATCTTTGCTGCCTTTTTCACCGGCCTGCTGGCGGTTAAATGGGGCTCGAAGTTCTGGCAGCTGTGCGTTGCGATGGTACTGGGCTGCGCCGTATGCTATTTCTTCGGCACGCTGTGGTATTCCATCCTTTCCGGCACGCCCTTTTTTGTCAGCTTTTCCGCCTGCGTAGTGCCGTTCCTCCCCTGTGATGTGGTCAAGATCCTGCTGGCGGCGCTGCTGGCCAGCCGCCTGCGCCCCGTGCTGCTGCGGCAGGGGCTGCTGTAACCCACCCTCCTGCAAGACCCTCGCCGGGGCCGCAGGCCGCCCGCCGCCGGGCGGCGGGCAAACGGGCTTCGCCCGTTTCGGCGGTGCTGCGCACCGCCGGGCCTGCGGCCCCATCTCTTACCCTTACCCTGCACAAGCCAGACCCCCTGCAGATTTCTGCAGGGGGTCTTTTTGCGGGGGGTATTTATTTGCGCTTCGGCGGCGAGAGCTCCTCAACCATGGCACGAAACAGCCCGGTCAAAAGTGCCTTATCGTCCACGTCCTCCACCAGCAGCATTTCCTTTGCACCATCATAGGGCAGCTCTCGGGGCGCCGCCGGCAGATAGGCAACCGCAGATTTTACCGGTTTTACCAGCAGCCGGTCATCGTAGATCCCGCCGACCACCTTGCCTTGATAATAGAGGATATATTCTCCCATCATCGGGCGATAGGCGATTTCCTCCAGTGGGGCAAGCTGCTCCAAAATATAATTCAGGTATTCCTTGCTGCTTGACATTGGTGGTCCTCCTATGCGGTTGATTTTCGGGGTCTGGTTTCTCTCGGCAGGTCGGTGCAGTGGGCAAGGTTAGGGGCGCAGCCCGAACCGTCCTGCGGACGGTTCCCGCGGACTTTCGTCCGCGCCGACGGCGGAGCCGTCGGGGGCTGCGCCCCTTGCTCCCTTCGCACCCCGCCCTCGCTCAATCCAGCACGGTGGTATCCAATGCTGGCTGCGCCGTCAAAAACGGGGTCAGCTCCCACAGGATGGCACTGCTGCCACCGGGGCAGTCGCTTTCGATGTTGAGGGGCATCAGGGGGTCGTGCAGGCTCATCCGCAGCAGGAACCAGCCCTTTTGGGCGGGCACCGCATACCGCAGCCCCTCGTAGTTATCGGGTGCAGGGACCCAACCCGGCTGCCCGGCCGCATACTGCGCCAGCGCCGCCAGCACCGCCGCACCCGCCGCCTTAAAGTCCTCCGGCAGCAGGCGGAACCGCAGCTCCCGTGCCTCCAGCGGCTCCCGCATCCCCTCCAGCAAATCGGCAAGGGTGCGCCCCTGCCGCCGCAGCTGGGCATAGCGTATCACTATTTTGGTGGCAAGGTACGCCCCGTCATCCAAAAAATAATTTTCCATGAGGGCGCCGTGGCCGCTGGTCTCCATCGCCAGAAGGCAGGTTTCGCCCGCCTCATTCAGCCGCTTTGCCTCGTTGATGACATTTTTATAGCCCCGCTTGAAGCGATGGTGCCGGCAGCCCAGCTTCTTTTCGATAAATTCCGCCAGCTGGTCGCTTGTCACCGAGTCGGTGACGATGGTACTGCCCGGGGCCTGCTCCGCTGCGATGGCCGCCGCCAGTGCGATCAGCCGGTTGCGCCCCAGCTCGGTGCCGTCGGCCTCCACCGCACCCGCCCGGTCCACATCGGTATCAAAGATCAATCCCAGATCGCATCCGCCCGTCAGCACCGCCCGGCGGATGCTCTCCATCGCTTCCTGATTCTCGGGGTTCGGCACGTGGTTGGGGAAGCTCCCGTCCGGCTCCAGGTAGACGCTTGCGGAAACATCGGCGCCCAGCGGCGCCAGCACCCGTGTGGCATAAAAGCCGCCCGCCCCGTTGCCGGCATCCACCGCTATTTTCAGCCCGGTCAGCGGCCGGTCGCCGTCCTGCACCTCCGTAATGATGCGCTGCCGCAGCATGGCGGTATAGGGGGTCAGAATATCAAACGCCGTGAGCCGCCCGTGCAGCCGTGCCGCCGCAGGGCCTTCGGCTGCCCGCCGCAGGATCTCCCTGATATCGGCGGACTCCAGCCCGCCCTCATTGGTGAAAAACTTTAAGCCGTTGCGGTTTTGCGGCAGGTGGCTGGCCGTTATCATCACCGCCCCGTCAAAATCACAGCCCGGCAGCACCGTCGCCATAAACATGGCCGGGGTGCTGGCCATCCCGCAATCGGCGGCGGTGGCGCCCATGGCCACCAGTCCGGTCAGCACCGCCCGCTGCAGGGAGGGCCCCGAAAGCCGGCTATCCCGCCCCACGGCGACCTTCAGCTCCGCCATGGGCTTGCCGCAGTGCTCGGCCAGCCATGCGGCATACGCCCGTGCAATTTGTCCGGCGGCTTCCTCGGTCAGGGTCACCGGCTCCGCCGCCACCAGCGGCAGCGCCACGCCCCGGACATCACTTCCGTTCTGCAGCTTGCTGTAATCGATCATTCTCTACTCTCCTTTTTTACTTCCCACTCATACTTTTGGGGTGGGGGATGGTTTTATACCTGCTTATGGGTGGGCAAAAGGGGCAAGGGTCGGTTTGGGGAAATGCCTGCAAGCCGCTTTTGCGCCACACTCAAATACTTATGCTATACCTGCTTATGGGTGGGCGAAGGGGCAAAGCCCCCCTTTTACTTCCCACTCATCCCTTGGGTGGGGGGATGGTTTTATACCTGCTTATGGGTGGGCAAAAGGGGCAAGGGTCGGTTTAGGGAAATGCCTGCAAGCCGCTTTTGCGCCATGATTGTGCTTGGGGGCGGTTTGGGGAAGATGCTGCAGGGGGCGGGGCGGGCCGCAGGCCACCCCGGCGAAGCCGGGGTATGCGCCGGACGGCGCATCGGCCGCCCGCAGGGCGGCCGGGCCTGCGGCCCGTCTGCCCCTTTTTGCAGACCCTGCGGCCTGCTCTCTGCCGGCTTTCCCTTTTTCGGGGTCAATCCCCGTCCCACCGGGTGGGGTCGCTGTTATACAGTGCCACGGTCAGCCCCGGCAGCGCCGCCTGCAGCTGCTCGGCCAGCTGCGGCATCGCAATATGCTCGGTGGCGTGGTGGCCTGCCGCCATCAGGCACAGACCCTGCCCTGCCGCCATCAGCCATTCGTGGTGCTTTACCTCCCCCGTCAGGAAGGCCTCCGCCCCAGCCGCCGCAGCATCCGCCATAAAGTCGCTCCCGGCGCCGCCGCAGACCGCCAAGGTTTTGATCCTTTGGCCGGTGGGGACGTACTGCACATGGGTACCCAGCGCCCGGCCGGCTGCCGCCGCCAGTTCCTCCGGGGAAAGCATGGTAGGCAGCTCCCCCAGCATGCCGCAGCATTCCCGCCGGTGCAGCGCATGGTTCGGCAGGATGCTGTAAGCCGGTTCCTCGTAGGGGTGCACCGCCCGCATCGCCGCCAGCACCGCCGCCACCCGGTCAGGGTCGCACAGCATCTCCAGCCTTATCTCGGCAGCGGTTTCCAGGGCGCCCACGCTGCCCAAAAAGGGCTTCGCCCCCGCCTTTGGCAGAAAGCGTCCTTCGCCCTCATTCATATAGGCGCAGCCGCTGTAATTCCCCAGCCGCCCTGCACCTGCCTCGCTCATGGCCCGGTACACCGCCTCGGCGTGCGTTACCGGCACAAATACGATGAGCGAAACCCACGGTTCTTTTTTATTTTCCGGCCCGAACGGGCGGATATTTTGCAGCTCCAGCGCCGATGCCAGCGCATAATTGACGCCCTGCGGGGCGAAGTCATAGTTGGTGTGCGCACTGATGACCGTGATGCCGTTTGTGAGACACAGCCCCGCCGTATCCCGTGCGCTGATGCGCCCGAGCGGGTGGAAGATGACCGGGTGGTGGCTGACGATACAGTTGAGCCCCCGCTGCCGTGCCGTTTCCACCGCCTGCGGGGTCACATCCAGCGTTACCAGCACCCCGCTTACCGCAGCCTCCGGCGTGCCCACCAGCAGGCCCACGTTATCCCATTCCATGCACCCGCCAAACGGCGCCAGCGCATCGATGGCCTTATAGACATTTCCGGCTGTGTAATTCATGCTCTTCTCCTTTCATGCTCCCTGCAGCATCCGGGGGATGGGGCGCAGCCCGCCCGCCGTTCCGGCGGGCAAGCGGCCCCCGCAGGGGGCCGCTTCGGCGGTGCGGAGCACCGCCGGGGCTGCGCCCCACTGCCCCGCAGGTCTGCACGGGCTATCCTATATCTCCACCCGGATGGGCACTGTGTTTTTGCCGTCCAGGTTCAGCTCGATGTAGCCTGGGTGCCCCTCCGCCGGTTGGCGCAGGCTCCCCGGGTTCAGGTAATACCGCCCGGCGATGTAATCGATGCGCGGGACGTGGGTGTGCCCATACAGCACGATATCGCAGTTTTCCTCGGCCGCCCGCTTTTCCAGCAGCGCCGTCCCGGCCGTTTTCACGCCGTACAGGTGCCCGTGGGTGCAGAAGATCCGGTGCCCGCCCAATTCCACAATGCGCTCCCCCGGCCAGTCGCTGCCCCAGTCGCAGTTGCCCCGCACCGGGTAAAAGGGGATCTCCGGGTAAATTTCGTGCAGGTCGCCCCATTCCTCGGCGCCATCCCCCAAAAAGATGACAGCCGCCGCCTTGGGCTGCTGCTCCAGCAGCTGCTCCGCCGCCGCAAACGCACCATGGCTGTCGCTGCACACGATGACCTTCATTCCGGCACCTCCGTTCCGCCTGCCGCATATAGATGGGGAGAGCGACCCGACGACCGCCCGCCCATCTTCTAACCATAGGTATTTTATCATATCTTTTATCAAAAAGGAACAGGAGGAATGAAGAAATGGCTGAACCCGCCCCATACACCCCGGAGCAGCTTTCCATCCTGCTGCGGATTGCCGCAGGGAAGCTGGGCCGTGACCCCGTACAATTACAGCGGGAGCTGCAAGCCGGCCGGCTGGATGCCCTGCTGCAATCTCTGGGGGCCGACCGTGAAAAGGTGACCGCCCTGCTGAACGATAAGGCCGGGTTATCGCAGCTGCTCCAGTCGGAGCAGGTACGCACCCTGCTGCAGCAGCTTTTGGCCGGGCAGGCGCCCCCTGCCCCGTAGCCGCTGCGCCATCTGGATGCGGGCCACAGGCCGTTTCGGCTTCGCCGAAACATACGGGCTTCGCCCGTATCGCCGGCGCTGCGCGCCGGCGGGCCTGCGGCCCGCCCCGCCCCCTGCATCTGCCCTACCCGCTGCAAGGCGCCGGGGTAGGGCCCGCAGGGCAAACCGCCCTCCGGGCGGTTTCGGGCGGCCGGAGGCCGCCCCGCGGCGCTGCGCAGCAGCGCCGGCCCTGCGGGCCCGCGCCCTACCGGGGCTCTACCCCACCCCAATCCACCGATGGGAGGAACCAAAATGGATGACTTCAGCGAGCGGCTGGAACAGCTCCTCTCCGACCCGCAGGCCCTTTCCCGGCTCGGGGAGCTGGCCGCAGGTCTCGGGTTGGGACAGCCCCCACCGCAGCAGCCCTCCGGTGAACCCTCCCCCGCCCCCGACCTTTCCGCCCTATTCGGCCTGCCAGACGGCAAAAGCAGCGGCAGCACCGCCGCCCCCGCCATTGACCCTGCGCTGCTGGGGCGCATCGCACAGGTCGTCTCCTCCCTTTCCGCCCCCGACCGCAACACCCGGCTGCTGATGGCGCTGCAGCCCTTCTGCGGGGAACACCGCCGCAAAAAGGTGGAGGAGGCCGCCCAACTCCTGCGCATTATCCGGCTGCTGCCCCTGCTGGAGGATAAGCCCCCCGCCGGTTGATGCCGCCGGGGTCTTTTTGTCCCCCATCCCGCCCGAAAGGAGGCCCCTGCCATGCCGCAATGGATGCCGGAAGACCGCACCCGCTTTGATGACCTTTGCCGCCGTGCCGAGCAGCAGTCCCGGGAGGCCGCCCGGCGGGCTGCACCTGCTGCACCAC
Source organism: Oscillospiraceae bacterium (assembly GCA_004557855.1). Lineage (GTDB taxonomy): Bacteria > Bacillota > Clostridia > Oscillospirales > Ruminococcaceae > Angelakisella. The sequence goes on along the minus strand of SFFJ01000026.1, from coordinate 14,995 downwards.
CGCCCCCGCCTGCTCCGCAGGCTCCCGCAGGGGACGCCCCGCCGCCTGCCGCACCCCCGGAGGGTGCTCCCCCGCAGCGGGCCGCTGTGCCGCCGCAGGCGCCCGTCCCCGCACGCCGTCCCGCCCTCGATCAGGAGACGCTTCTCATTCTTGTGGTGCTGGCCTTCCTGCTGCGCTGCCGTGCCGACCGTGAGCTGATCTGGGCGCTTTTGTATATCCTGCTTTTTTAGCCTGCCCGTCGGTTTTTGCAGGGCGGGGGTGCGGGCCGCAGGCCGCCCGCCGCTGCACGGCGGGCAAACGGGCGAAGCCCGTTTCGGCGGTGCGGAGCACCGCCGGGCCTGCGGCCCGCGCCCTCCCCCTGCACCACCCCAAAAAAGCAAAAGCGCACGCACTCCCGGCCCTGCCGAAAGCACGTGCGTCTTTTTTGCCGCTATTGCGGTATATTTTCACATGAATTCTACAATTAGTATAATAATGCGGCCCAAGCCCGGAAAAGGGCAGGTTTACCTGCCCTCTGCCGCTACCGGCGCCAGCACGATACCGCACCCTTTGCAGTAGTATGCGGCTGCCTTATACCCGTTTGCCTTCCATGGCGAAAAGGTATTCCTTAAGGGGACTCCCGCCTCCGCTACCGAAAAGGAAAGCGGGGACGGCCTTCGTCCCTCCGGGAGCCACTGAACCGGCTGCCCTCCATTTGGGATATAGCCGGGTGCCATCTCATTTTTGCAATACGGACAATTCATAAAGCCCTCCTATCCTGTTGCGGCTGCTCCCCTGCCATCATGCGCTCCTGCTCCTCGCGCCCCAGCGTCATTAAAAGCGCCGCCAGCCGCTGACCGGCTGCGCCGCCCTTTTCCATCGCCATGTGCAGCTTTTCGGTCTCCCGGGCGGCATCCCGCACCGGCAGGCCGTTTGCCCGCTTATACTCCGCGATGGAACGGCAGACCGCCAGCCGCTGCCCCAGCAGCGCCAGCATTTCGTCGTCTATCCGGTTGATCTCGTTTCGCAACTCTTGCAGCTCCATTTGGTTTCCTCGCTTTCTGTTCCTTGAGTTTGTGCGGCGCCGGTCGGGGCGCTTATCCGGGGTTCTGCATCCCGCAGGCCCTCCGGCTTTTGCCTTCCGCGGGGTTGTGCAGAGACCGGGCGGCCCGCAGGGCGCCCCCGCTCGCCTGCGGCGGGCGGGGGCGGGGCGGCCGAAGGCCGCCTACGGCGCTGCGGCAGCAGCGCCGGCCCTGCGGGCCGCCCTCCCCTCCCCGCCGGTTATTCCTCCTCCGACAGCAGATCCCACAGCACCAGCGCCGTTGCAGCCTCCGCCGCCGGCACCGCCCGCACCGCTATGCAGGGGTCGTGCCGTCCGCCTACCGAAAGGCTGACCGACTGCATCGTTTTCAGGTCAATGCTCCGCTGCGCCGCCGCAATACTGGGGGTCGGCTTCATCGCCAGCCGCACCACCAGCGGCATCCCCGTGGTGATGCCCCCCAGTACCCCACCGGCGTGGTTCGTTTCGGTCCGGATGCACCCGTCCCGCAGAATAAACGCATCATTCTGCCCGCTGCCGCGCAGCGCAGCCCCGGCAAAGCCGTCCCCGAACTCCACCCCTTTTACGCCGGGGATGGCAAACAGCGCCGCCGCCAGACGGTTGGTCACTCCCTCGAACCGGGGGGCGCCCAGCCCGCCGGGCAGCCCCAGCGCCACGCACTCTATCACCCCGCCGACGGAATCCCCCGCCGCACGGGCCGCACAAATCTCCCTCTCCATTTCGGGGATCAGTTCCTTGCTCCATACCGGCAGCGGCTGCGCCGCAAGGGCTTCCAGCCGCCCCGCCTCCGGCCAAAGCGGCAGCGGCACATCCCGCACGCCGCCCACCGCCAGCAGCCGTCCCGCCACGGTGATGCCCCGTTTTTTCAGCAGCCCCAGCACAAGGCCGCCCGCCGCGCACAGCAGCAGCGTCATGCGGCCGCCCAGCGCGCCGCCCCCCGCCGGGATGCGCCCGCTTTGCAGATACTGGGTATAATCGGCGTGGCCGGGCCGCGGCACCGTCTGCATGGCAGCGTAATCCTCCGGCCGGCAGTCCTCGTTCCAAAAGCGAATGACCACTGGTTCCCCGGTCAGCACGCCGTCCCGCACCCCACACAGGAGCTCCGGCTCATCCGTTTCCCGCCGTCCCGTTGTGAGGTCGCTTTGCCCCGGTCTGCGCCGTGCCAGCAGCGCCCGCATGGGTTCAAGCTCCGCCGGCTCTCCCGCCGGAAGCCCCGTCACCGTCACCCGCATTTCCGGGCTGTGGCTTTCGCCCTGCATCCGCAGCTCCAGCCGCCTGCCGTGGTATTCCATCATCCGCTGCCACTCCTCTCTGTTTCGGCTCTTTTATGATGCGCTCCGTTCGGGCCCCTGCAGGGGGCGGGATCGGGCCGCAGGCCGCCCGCCGCCCGGCGGCGGGCAAGCGGGCGAAGCCCGCTTCGGCGATGCGAAGCATCGCCGGGCCTGCGGCCCGCAGCTCTCCCCCTTTGCAGGCCCCTGCCCGTTATCGCTTCTCCAGCTCCGCCCACCACTCCGGGTAGGATTTTTCCACACATTCGGCGTCGGTCACCGTCACCGGCTCCCGGCAGGCCAGCCCTGCCACCGCCGCCGCCATCGCCAGCCGGTGGTCGCCGCAGGGGTCGGCCATGCCGCCCCGTAGTCCCCCGCCCGCAATGATCAGCCCATCCGGGCATTCCGTCACCGTGCCGCCCAGCGCCCGCAGCAGCCCCGCCATCCCGGAAAGCCGGTCGCTTTCCTTCAGGCGCAGCCGCGCCGCCCCGGTCAGCCGGCTTTCGCCTTCGGCAAATGCCATCGCCACCGCCAGCGGCGGCAGCAGGTCGGGGCAGCCGCTCACGTCCGCCGTGATGCCGTGCAGCCTGCCCGGCCACACCGTAATCCCCGCCGGGGTTTGCTCCGGCTTTCCGCCCATTTGCCGCAGCAGTTCCACCATCGTACGGTCGGGCTGATGGGTCTGCAAGTCCAATCCGGCCACCGTTACGGGGCCGGCAAGGCACCCCGCCACCAGCCAAAAGGCCGCATGGCTCCAGTCCCCGCCAAGGGCGACCCTGCCGGGGCTTTTATACTGTTCACCGCCGGGCAGATGCCACCCGGTCGCTGTTTTTTCCCAATTTACGCCAAAGCGACGCACCATTTCGGCGGTCATTTCGGCATAGCCCGCCGACTCCAGCCCGCCGCATACCACGATCTCACTTTCACCTGCCAGCAGCGGCAGCGCCAGCAGCAGCCCGCTGACATACTGCGAGCTCACCTTTCCGGGCAGGCGGAAAACCCCGGGCGTCAGCGTTCCGGTCACCGCTATTTCCCACGGCTCCTGCCGCACCTCGGCGGTGACGCCGTTCTGCTCCATCGCCGCCAGCAGCTCCCCGACGGGACGCTGCGGCAGCCGCCCTTTCCCGGTAAAAACGGCATTTATCCCCATGGCCGCCGCCACCGGCAGCAAAAAGCGCAGGGTGCTGCCGCTTTCTCCGCAGTCCGGCCGGATGGGGGCAGCGGTGCTTTCGCCGGTTCGGCAAATCGGGCGGATGCACAATCCCTCCGCCGTTTCGGTCAGGCCGGCGCCCATTTTTCGCAGGCAATCCATCGTCGCCCGCAGGTCCCCGGAGGGGGGCAGGGGCGGCAGCAGGGTCTCTCCCTCTGCCAGCGCCGCCAGGATCAGCGCCCTGTGCCCCTCCGATTTGGAAAGCGGCACCGTTACCGCCCGGGGAGCTCTGCCCGGCTTTATCGTTTTTTCCATCTTCCGCTTTGCTCCTTCCTCGGCAGCCCCCTGCAGAGGGCGGGCCCGGGGCGCAGCCCCCGGCGGCTCCGCCGCCGCTGCGGCCGCAGGCCGCAGAACCCGCCGTTCCGGCGGGTGGGGCTGCGCCCCGCCTGCACCCAGCACCTGCAAGGGGCAAAATACGGGCCGCAGGCCGCCCGCCGCACGGCGGCGGGCAAGCGGGCGAAGCCCGCTTCGGCGATGCGAAGCATCGCCGGGCCTGCGGCCCGTATTTTGCCCCCTGTACCATCCCTGCGGCTTACCGCCCGGCGATCCGCCGGGCATCCTCCGCCAGCTGTGCAAATTCCTCCGGCAGCAGCGCCTGCTGCCCGTCGCTCAAGGCCCGACCCGGCTCCGGGTGTACCTCCACCATCAGTCCGTCGGCGCCGGCAGCCACCGCCGCCCGCCCCAGCGCAGATACCCATTCCGATACCCCCGCCGCATGGCTGGGGTCCACCAGCACCGGCAGATGGGTCAGGCTCTGCATCACCGGCACCGCCGCCAGGTCCAGCGTGCCGCGGGTGCCGCTTTGGTAGCTGCGGATGCCCCTTTCGCACAAGACCACGTTGGGGTTCCCCTCCCGCAGGATGTACTCCGCCGAGGCCATCCATTCCTCATAGGTCGCCGCCAACCCGCGCTTGAGCAGCACCGGCTTTTTCTGGCGCCCCAGCGCCTGCAGCAGCGCATAGTTCTGCATATTCCGCGCGCCCACCTGCAGCATATCGATCCCGTCAAAAAGCGGCAGCAGCTCCGCCGAGGTGATCTCGCTCACCACCGGGATGTGAAATTCCCGTCCGGCCTCCGCCAAAAGGCGCAGTCCCTCCTCCCCCAGCCCCGCAAAGGCATAGGGAGAGGTCCGGGGCTTGTAGGTGCCGCCCCGCAGGATAGCAGCGCCGGCCGCTTTTACGGCAGCAGCGGTGGTGAACAGCTGCTCCCGGCTTTCCACGGCACACGGCCCCGCAATCAGCGTCAGCGTCCCCGGCCCGATCCTCACATCGCCCACGGCAATGATACTGCCCTCCGGACGGGCGCAGCGCGCCGCCAGCGGATATTCCTTTTCCAGTGCTTTTTCGTCATAGGGATAACGGTTCATGCTTTTCTCCTTGCATCAGCGGTTTTCTTCTACAAGATTACCACCCCGACGCCATTTAGGCAAGGGATAATCTCCCCAGCGGAAAAATATCTCCCCGCCCCCGCCCGCCGCCGGGGCGTTCATGAAAAAGTTTGCTATCACCTCCGGTGGGGCAAGTTATTTAGAAGGCTTAATTGGTACGCCTACCGGCGGGGGCTGACTTTTGTTCGTGCAAAAGTCAGCAAAACACGGTCAAGGGGGACAGATTCCCCCTTGACAAACCCCTTTCTTTCGCCCTGCTGCGCTGGATACGAAAGGCGTTTTTCTACGAAAAAGCCTTCCGTACTGCACGCAGATGGGCTCAATAAGGTATCGCAGATGTATCTGCCACCTCCCAGCCTCCCCCGCTTCGGGGGAGGGGAACGCCCTCCCTTTTCCTGCAAACTGATAGCCCCGCTAACCATAACCATGGGTCAGCGGCTTGACTCTCCGCAAGCCCTAACATACCCCGAGCGCCGAACTGCCGCCTTGATTTTTTCAGCCCATCCGGGCCCCTTTCCCGCCATCGGGAAAGGGGGTGGGGGGAAAGGGCAGATGCAGCACAGCCAGCGACAGGGGTCTTGGGGCAGCGCCCCAAGCGTGTTTTGGTTCCTTTTACACGAGTAAAAGGAACGCCACGGCGGCGAGCCGTACAAACTGGGTTTTCTAAAAAACCCTGCCCCGCCGCCAGGCGCCTGCAAACTGTTTCACGAATATCCGCCACAGGCGACTACCAAGCAGCACCGCCGATGGGCAACTGCAAACCAACCCCCCAAAAAGAAACAGCCGGCTCATCGCCGACTGCTCCGTTTCGGTCTTTGGTTTTACAGCATCCCCGTATCCTGCTTGGTGATGCGGTCGCAGCCCATGTAGGGGCGCAGCACCTCCGGCACGGTAATGCTGCCGTCCGGGTTCTGGTAGTTCTCCATGATGGCCGCCACGGTACGACCCACCGCCACGCCGCTGCCGTTCAGGGTGTGCACCAGTCTGGCCTTGTCCTTGGGGGTCTCCTTGTAGCGGATGGACGCCCGGCGTGCCTGGAAATCCTCAAAGTCGCTGCAAGAAGAAATTTCCACATAGCGGCCGTAGCTCGGCATCCACACCTCGATATCATAGGTCTTGGCGCTGGAGAAGCCCAAATCGCCGGTGGAAAGCACCACCACACGGTAGGGCAGGCCCAGCAGCTGCAGTACACGCTCGGCGTCATGGGTCAGCTTTTCCAGCTCGGCATAGCTTTCCTCGGGTTTGGTAAATTTCACCAGTTCCACCTTGTTGAACTGATGCTGACGGATCAGGCCGCGGGTATCCCGCCCGGCGCTGCCCGCCTCGCCGCGGAAGCAGGCGGAATAGGCGCAGAAGCTCATCGGCAGCTTGCTGCCGTCAATGATGTCGCCGCGGTACATATTGGTCACCGGTACCTCGGCGGTGGGGATCAGATAATAATCCAGCCCTTCCAGCTTATACATATCCTCGGCGAATTTGGGCAGTTGCCCGGTGCCGGTCATGCTGTCCTTATTGGCGATGAAGGGCGGGAAAATCTCGGTGTAGCCGTGGGCGCTGTGGGTATCCATAAAGAACGCAATGATACTGCGCTCCAACCGGCAGCCCAGTCCCCGGTAGAAATGGAACCGCTTGCCGGTCACCTTGGCGGCCGTTTCCGGGTCCAGGATGCCGAGGTCGGCGCCCAGGTCCCAGTGGGGCAGCGGCTCATAATCAAAATGGGTCGGCTCTCCCCAGCGGCGCAGCTCCACATTCTCGCTGTCGTCCTTGCCGATCGGCACGCTCTCGTGGGGGATATTGGGGATGGCGTGGATAATGACATCCTGCTTTTCCTCCAGCTCGGCCAGCTTGGCGCCGTCCTCGGTGATCTTATCGGAAAGCTCCTTCATCTCCGCCAGAATGGGGGCAACGTCCTTGCCCTCCTTCTTATACTGCGGGATCAGCTTGGAGACCCGGTTCTGCTCGGCCTTCATGTTATCCACCGCCACATTGATGGCGCGGCGCTCCACATCAATGGCAAGGATCTCATCAATCTCCTTATCCATATCCTTGTTGCGGCTCTTCATTGCAGCCTTTACCCGTTCGGGGTCCTGTCTAATAACCTTAATATCCAGCATCAGAATTTCCTTCTTTCTGTGTGTTTCTATCCGTTTATTATATCCACTCTCGGCGCGCTTGGCAATAGGTCGGCCCTACTTTCTTGGCTTTTGGCGCCGTTTTTCTGCCGCCGCAGGCTCCGGCCGCCCCGCAGGGCAGCCATCGTCCCGATGGCTGTGACGGGCTGCGCCCGTCCCGGCGCTTCGCGCCGCCCCTGCGGGGCGGCCCTCCGCCTGCTGTCCCCTGCCGGGGGAGAAAAACCCGTTCCTTATTCCTCCCCGTAGGTCAGCCGTTCCACCAGACTGTTCAAATCATCGAGGTCGCTGTATTCGATGGTCAAAATACCGCCGACTCCCCGCCGGTTGATGGTCACCCGGCGTCCCAGCTCCTCCTGCAGCGCCAGCTGGATCTCCCGCAGTTCCTTATCACCCCACGGGTCCTCCTGCAAATTGGCCTTGCGCTCCGCCGCTTTCTTGGCTGCGTTACGCTCCCGCTTTAGCCCGTTTTCCAGCTCCCGCACGTTCAGGCCCCGCATCACCACCTCGTTGCCCCAGCGGATGGCGTCCGCCTCCGGCAGTCCGGCCAGCAGCCGGGCGTGACCCGCCGTCAGGTGGCCCTCCTCCAGCTGCGTCTTTACGCCCTTCGGCAAATTGAGCAGCCGCAGCGCATTGGCCACCACCGGCCTGGATTTCCCCAGCCGTGCCGCCACCTGCTCCTGCGTCATGCCGCTGTGCTCCATCAGGCTGCGGTAGCCCTCGGCCTCCTCCAGCGGGGAAAGATCCTGCCGCTGCAGGTTTTCTATGAGCGCCAGCTCCCGCACCTTGGCGTCGTCTGCCTCTATCACGATTGCCGGGACCTCGGCAAGTCCCGCCAGCCGGCCGGCCCGCCAGCGCCGTTCCCCGGCGATGATCTGGTAGACGCCGCCGGGCAGCGCCCGCACCACCACCGGCTGCAAAATGCCGTGCTCCCGGATGGACTCGGCCAGCTCCTGCAGCGCCGTGGGCTCAAATGCCTTACGGGGCTGGTCCTTATTCGGTTCAATGTCGGAGATCCGCAGCGTCATCAGGCTGCCGCCCTCCGTTGTTTCGTTATCGAGGAACAGGGCATCCAGCCCCTTCCCCAATCCGCTTTTCTTTGCCATAGGTTCCTCCCTTATCTCTCAATGATCGATGGACACAAGTTTTATTCTGGCTCCGCCTGCCGGAGCCCGCAAACTTTTTCATCCCACCCAAAAGCAGGTGAAGCCTCTCCCCCTGCACCAAGGTTTGAATGGGAAGCAAAATTGTTTCACGTGAAACATTACCGGGGGTTACCGGCCGTTGCGCTCCAGCAGCTCCTCCGCTACCCGCTGGTAGGCCAGCGCACCGCGGTTCGCCTTGTCGTAGTAGCAGATCGGCTCGCCGTAGCTGGGCGCCTCGGAGATGCGGACACTGCGCGGTACGGTGGATCGGAACACCTTATCCGCAAAGTATTTCTTGATCTCCCCCACCACCTGATTGGTGAGGTTCAGACGGCTGTCGTACATGGTCAGCAGCACGCCCTCCACCCCGATGGCGCTGTTATACAGCCGCTTGACGGTGCGGACCGTCTGCATCAGCTGGGTCAAGCCCTCCAATGCGTAATATTCACACTGGATGGGAATGAGGATGGTATCGCTGGCGGTCAGGGCATTTACGGTGATGAGACCCAGCGACGGCGGACAATCGATGAAGATAAAATCATAGTCATCCTTGACCCGCAGCAGCGCCGCCCGCAGACTTTTGGCCCGGTTTTCCTTTTCCACCAGCTCTATTTCGGCGCCCGCCAGATCAATATTGCTGGGCAGCACCCAAAGCCCCTCGAACCGGGTGGGCAGAATGGCCTCGGCCGCACCGCTTTCCTCCATCAGCACGTGGTAGCTGGAGATTTTCACCTCTCGCTTATTGATGCCCACGCCGCTGGTGGCATTTCCCTGCGGGTCCAGGTCGGCCAGCAGCACCCGGCAGCCCAGCTGTCCCAACGCCGCCGCCAGATTGACCGCCGTGGTGGTCTTTCCCACGCCGCCCTTTTGGTTGATGATCGCGATGATTTTGCCCATTGATGCGCCTCCTTCGGGTCGATTGCCCTCATTATAGCACACAATAATTCCCCTTGGGAAGTTTTTTCGTAAAAATGTTTCACGTGAAACATTGGGGCAAAGTTTCGTGCGACAAAAAGCGGGTGGGGTCGAGGGGGTTCCCGGCGGGGTGCCGGGGTTCGACCGGGGCGGGTGTCGGGGGATGGCGGGAGAGGGCGAGACGGGGCGGCATGGGGCGAACGGTTTTGCTGGACAGCCCCGCCCACCCCGCTATAATGGAACCAGAGGAGGCGAGAAGATGGCGCTTTTGAACCGGGAAAAACAGGCGGCGGTGCAGCTGCTGCCCATCGGGGAGATCACCCCCAGCCCCCACCAGTCCCGCAGGGACCTCCACGAGGAGGAGCTGACGGCGCTGGCGCAAAGCATCGACCGCAGCGGACTGCTGAACCCCGTTTCGGTGCGAGCGCTGCCGCAGGGCGGCTATTGCCTGATTGCCGGGGAACGCCGGTGGCGGGCCTGTCAGATGCTCGGCTGGAGCCGCATCCCGGCGCTGGTGTGGCAAAAGGGGGACGCCGACGCCGCTGCCCTGACGCTGGCCGAAAACCTGCACCGCAGCGATCTGCATTATATCGAGGAGGCCGAAGGCATCCTGCGGCTGATAACCGGGTACGGCATGACCCAAAACGAGGCCGCCGCCCTATTGGCGATGAGCCCCTCCGCACTGTGCAATAAGCTGCGGCTATTGCGGCTCTCCCCGGCGGTGCAGCAGGCCGTCACCGGGTATCATTTGCCGGAACGGCTGGCAAGGGCGCTGCTGCAGCTGCCCGATGAGGATTTGCAGCTGCGGGCGGTGCACCATATGGGAGAGGCCGGGCTGAATACCCGGCAGGGGGAGGAATATCTGCGGCAGCTGATGCACCGGCAGCAGCACCCGCCCTACCGGGGCCTTTTGCGGGATTATCGCATCCTGTTTACCACGGTGGACCGTGCCGTGGAGGAGATCCGGCGGTTTGGGGTGGCGGTGACCACCCGCCGCCGGGAGGAGGACGACTGCATCAGCTATACCATCCGCATCCCCAAATCCGCCCGAAAAGAGCCGGACGACCGGGATCAGCTTTCGCTGTACGCCTGACGGCTAAACCGCTTGTTCCTCTCACCGAGAGTAACATAGAACCCCTTCCCAACTGAACAGGAAAGGCGCCTCCGGCATCCGGGGGCGTTTTTCCTTTTCTACTTCCCACTCAAACTTTTGTGCAGAGGGAGAGTTTTCACCTGCTTTTGGGTGGGTAAAAGGGGCAAGTGCTTATTTTTGAAGGATTGCAGAAAGGGGCTTTGCCTGCTTTGGGGTGGGCGGAGAGGGCAAGCGCTTGGTTTTGAGGGTTTGCGGAAAGGGGCTTTGCCTGCTTTGGGGTGGGCGGAAGGGGCAAGCGCTTGGTTTTGAGGATTTGCAGAAAGGGGCTTTGCCTGCTTTGGGGTGGGCGGAGAGGGCAAGCCCTTGGTTTTGAGGATTTGCAGAAAGGGGCTTTGCCTGCTTTGGGGTGGGCGGAAGGGGCAAGCGCTTGGTTTTGATGATTTGTGAGAAAGGGGCTTTGCCTGCTTTGGGGTGGGATAAGAGGGCAAGCGCTTGGTTTTGAGGGTTTGTGAGAAAGGGGCTTTGCCTGTTTTGGGGTGGGTAAAAGGGGCAAGTGATTGGTTTTGAGGGTTTGTGGAAAGGGGCTTTGCCTGCTTTGGGGTGGGCGGAGGGGGCAAGCGCTTGGTTTTGAGGATTTGCAGAAATGGGCTTTGCCTGCTTTGGGGGGATTAAGGTAATAGTTTGTTTTCGCCTGCGGCGGGGCAAGTCTTGCAAAAGGTTATAGATTGTACGCCTACCCGGCGGGGGGCGGCGGCAGCCCCTGCGGAAAAGAAAAAGCCCCCGGTGGGGGGCTGATTTTTTATGGGATAGGGCATCAGGTCAGGGGGGATTTCTTCATAAGGGCGGCGGTGCGGGGGTAGCGGGAGGGGGTGGGGGCCTCCTTACGGATGACGATGAGCACCCGGGCATCCCCGCCGGGCAGGGCGTAACGATGGGTGGCCTCCACCCGGCCGCCCAGCCGGGTGATGGCCCCTGCGGCGGCGGCAAGCTCCTCTTCCCCGGCTGCGCCCTTTAATGCGAGAAACAGGCCGCCCACCTTCACCAGCGGCAGGCAGTATTCGGCAAGGGTATTAAAATTGGCGACAGCCCGTGCCGTGGCAATATCGAACTTCTCCCGGTACTGCGGGTCCTGCCCGGCATCCTCGGCTCTGGCATGGAGCATCCGGGCGGGCACCTCCAGCTTTTGCGTAAGCTGCGCCAAAAAGGTGAGCCGCTTTTGCAGGCTGTCCAAAAAGGTCACCCGCAGGTCGGGGCGGGCCATGGCCATGGGCAGCCCGGGAAACCCGGCGCCGCTGCCGACATCCACCAGCGAAGCGCCTGCAGGCAGCGCCACCATGGTGAGGGGCAGCAGGCTATCGGCAAAATGCTTTTCGGCCACCCCTTCGTCATCGGTGATGGCGGTGAGGTTCATGCGCCGGTTCCACTCCTGCAGCTCGGTGCAATACAGGGCGAAGCGGTCGTATTCCCCGGCGGCGGAGGGCAGGGAGATGGTTTCCATCAGGCGGGTAAAGGCGGTTTGAGAGATCATGGGCGGGCTCCTTTTGGTTTGATGGGGTGGTGTAATACTTCCAGTTTTTGGGTTTGGTGGGTGGAGGTGATCGGGGTTATGGGCAGGGGCGTGATATGGCTTGTAGTCGCCTATCGGCGGGGGGAGCTTTACAAAAGGTTTTAATCTGTACGCCTGCCCGGCGGGGGCGAGTTTGCAGTCGCCTGCGGCGGGGAGAAGCCACCAAAGGGTGGCAGCCTGTACGGCTCGCCGCCGGGGCGTTCCTTTTGCGCTGCCCCAAGACCCCTGTCGCTGGCTGTGCTGGATACGGATTGATTTTTGACGGCAGTCCAAAATCAATCCGTACTGCGCACAGAATCGCTCCCAAAGTAGCCTGCGGCAGCATTTGCCCTTTCCCCCCACCCCCTTTCCCGAGGCGGGAAAGGGGCCCGGATGGGCGGGCAATCGAAAAGGGGAAGTTTAGCGCTCGGAGTGAAATAGGGCTTGCGAAGAGAACAAGCCGCTGACCCATGGTTATGGTTAGCGGGGCTGGCGGTTTGCAGGAAAAGGGAGGGCGTTCCCCTCCCCCGAAGCGGGGGAGGTTGGGAGGGGGAAGATGCATCTGCGATACCTTATAAGCACCGTTTAGCCCACGATCCGGGAGGTCGCAGACCTTCCGGGCGGGCGTTCCGGTGCGTCGGGTTTTCAGGGCGCAGCCCTAAATCGCTTTTGGGCACTTTTGGCGAGTCAAAAGTGCCACCCCGGCGGTAGCCGTGCTAATTAAGCTTTTTATAAGACTTGCGCCGCCGTAAGGCGATATCCCACTATAACCTAACGGGTCGCGGTGCGCGGGCGCGGGACTGATATTTGCCGAGGAGTGCCCCGCCGAAGGCGGAAACGGCGGCCGTTACCCGCGGCGCAGGAGAATGACCAGAACGCTGATATCCGCCGGGGAGACGCCGCTGATGCGGCTGGCCTGGCCGATATTGGCGGGGCGGATGCGGCGCAGCTTTTCGACGGCCTCCAGCCTTAACCCGCGCTGGGCGGCGTAGTCGAAGTCCTCCGGGATGGGCATTTCTTCCAGCCGGCGCATCTCCCTGACCTGCGCCTCCTGCTTTTTCAGGTAGCCCTCGTACTTTATCTCGATCTCGGCCTGCTCCGCGGCGTGGGGATGGATGGCGGGACGGTCGGGGTCGAAGGGGGCAAGGGCGGCGTAGCTGACCTGCGGGCGGCGCAGCAGCTCCGCCAGGCGGACCGGCTGGGTGATGGGGGTACTGCCCGCCTGCTCCAAATAGGCATTGAGGGCCTCGGTGGGGGGAACGGAGCTTTTTTCCAGGCGCTGCTTTTCCTGCTCCTTTTGCGCCTGCTGGGCAAGGAACTGCTGCCAGCGTTCCTCCGGGATGAGTCCGAGGGCATAGCCCTGCGGCATCAGCCGGGCATCGGCGTTATCCTGCCGGAGCAGCAGACGGTATTCGCTGCGGCTGGTCATCATGCGGTAGGGGTCCATGCAGCCCTTGGTGACAAGGTCATCCACCAGCGTGCCGATATAGGAGGTGGAACGGTCGGTGAGGAAGGGCGGCTTGCCCTGCAATTTTAAGGCGGCATTGACGCCGGCGACAAACCCCTGCACCGCCGCCTCCTCATATCCGCTGGTGCCGTTAAACTGCCCGGCGCCGTACAGGTACGGCACCGCCTTAAATTCCAGCGTGGTTTTGAGGTCGGTGGGGTCGATGCAGTCATATTCGATGGCGTAGGCGGTACGCATCAATTCCACCTGCTCCAGGCCGGGGATGGTGCGGTAAAAGGCGGTCTGCACCTCCTCCGGCAAGGAACTGGATAATCCTGACAGATACATTTCCCGGGTGTTCTCCCCCATCGGCTCCAGAAAGAACTGGTGGCGGGGCTTTTGGGCAAAGCGCATGACCTTATCCTCGATGCTGGGGCAGTAGCGGGGACCGATGCCCTCGATGGCGCCGCCGTAGAGGGGGCTGCGCCCGATATTCCGGCGGATGACCGCATGGGTATCTTCATTGGTATAGCCGATATAGCAGGGCAGCTTATTGTGCAGCGCTGCGGGGTCGGTGGCAAAGGAGGCGGCAACGGGCGGCTCATCCCCCGGCTGCCGCTCCAGTTTGGAAAAATCGATGCTGCCGCCGTGAACACGGGCGGGGGTGCCGGTTTTGAAGCGGCGCAGCGAAATGCCCAGCTCCCGCAGGCTGTCGCTCAAGCGGGCGGCGGGGTGCATTCCGTCGGGGCCGGAGTCCTCGGTATATTCGCCGACAAATATTTTACCGCGGAGAAAGGTGCCGGTGGCCAGAATGACCGCCCGAACCGAATAGACCCCGCCCATCGCGGTGGTGACCGAGGTGATATCCCCCGCAGCGTCGGTATCAACGGAGATGATCTCCGCCTGGCGTACCGACAGGTTCGGCTGATTTTCCAGCGCGGCCTTCATATACATATGGTAGCGCTTGCGGTCGCATTGCAGCCGCAGGCTGTGGACGGCGGGGCCCTTGCCGAGATTGAGGGTGCGGCTTTGCAGCATGGTGGCGTCGGCCGCCTTGGCCATCTCACCGCCGAGGGCATCCAGCTCCCGGACGAGGTGACCCTTGGCGGTGCCGCCGATGCTGGGGTTGCAGGGCATATTGCCGATGGCATCCAGCGAGATGGTGAAGATGATGGTGCGGCAGCCCAGCCGTGCGGCGGCAAGGGCGGCCTCGATGCCGGCGTGGCCTGCGCCGATGACGGCGATATCGAATTGTCCGGCGGGGTAGGTGGTCATCATGGGTGGTACCTTCTTTTGGTAAGAGATTTTTGGGGGGTGGGTATTTAAGGGAAAAGATTGCAGTCGCCTGCGGCGGATATTTGTGAAAAAGATTGCAGTCACCGACGGCGGGGCAAGCCTTTTAGCGGCTACCGCCGGGGTGGCACTTTTGACTCGCCAAAAGTGCCCAAAAGCGACTTGGGGTAAACCCCAAGACCCCGACGCACCGGAACGCCCGCCCGGAAAGCCAAAGCGACGGCTTCCCGGAGCGTGGGCTAAACGGTGCTTATAAGGTGCCGCAGGCGCATCTGCCCCCTCCCAACCTCCCCCGCTTCGGGGGAGGGGAACGCCCTCCCTTTTCCTGCAAACCGATAGTCCCGCTAACCATAACCATGGGTTTGCGGCTTGTAGATACCATAGCTTGCAAATCAGAAAGTATTTACTTTCTTGCCCCCTAGTTCCCCTCCTTTGAGGAGGGGACAGGGGTGGTGGTTCGCCGTTCTGCGCTCCAGCGCAGCGGCGATAAAAATGCGCCGCAGGCTCTTTTTAAGCCCATCTG
>SFFJ01000025.1 GCA_004557855.1 Oscillospiraceae bacterium | reverse complement strand
TCTCAGCCAACTGAGGAATCTCGTAGAATATATAGCAAAGAAAGTCTATGCTCAGGGAAATGATATTGACCCTAATGACGATTCGCAACGCTCAAGAGCAATCAACTTTATTAAGGGTAACGGTCAGTACCGATTTTTGAGCAAATTCCATTCTTTGCTTCAAAAATCGGTATCGCATTACACAGTTGATGAGGACGGGTCTGAAAGGTTGATGCTGAAGTATTATGAATACTTATTACGCATCAAATCGTTTTTGTCAAATGAATATGGGATGGAGATTCTGAGCAACATCAGCGATTTTCCTCTTGATCTTGATCCCCATTTTGCAGAATATTACGAAAAAATCGCTGGAAGAATCAACTCTGGATACGCAGAATCTCGTATGTGTAAATATGATGACCGCTGCTATATCCAAAAGATCAAACCTTTTTTTGTCGGTGGAAGAATCTATTATGAAGTTACTTTCACCATGGCTAATGACAAGGTGAGTAAATTTGACCGTATCATAGCGTTTACTGCCCGAGAGATAAGTGATTACTACGCTGTAAAGTTCTCTATTCGGAACGATGAAATATCAATTATGGGCAGGACTATGCCCATACAAATCATTGATAGCTGGCAGGTTTCTATTAGGCCTTGTGAGCTTGACCATTTTGCCGAGATATTTGGTGTCAGAAGCGGTATGAAGTCAAATTACAAGGAATATCAGGAACTGATGAACTTCCTGACATCAACAAAAATGAGCCTTGTAGAACTTGTTTTGAGTCCTGGCAAATACTATGAATACGTGAAATCTACGGTTCTTGAGAGAGCAAAAGCAATCACCTTTTTCAACGTGTTAGATGAGTGCAGAAACCTTATTCTCTCTAATGCGCCGGGGAGCAATACTGTTCGATATTTATTGCAAAAGCTCAACAATAATGTGCTGAAAGCTCAGTATTCATCTGAATCATGCGGTATGCTCTCAAATCTGAACCTTCAGTATGGTTGTATCCCGTTTGATCAGATGCCGTTCTCGGCTTCGCTTATACATCACAATCCCAAACTGCGAGATCTCCTTGCCTGCATTGATGACACTGAAAAAGAATGCGAGTTTTTAGCACGGACGATAAGAAATAATACTGAACACAAAGGTATTCTTTTCACGCCGAGTTCTGAGTTATCACGTTTTAGCGATCTTGATTCGCTTATTCGCGAATATAACAGCCGCATCTATTACAAACATACTGGACGCAAACTGAAGAAATACAATGACTACGTTTATATTGCTGAATATGCCGACGATAGTGCGGTAATCGTAAAGAAACTTTCGGAACTGACGGCACACGGTATAGGTGGGTATCGTGCATCTGTTGATTCATGGCTACGCAATTATGAAGTTGACTGTCCTGAAAAGAAGGATGCACTTCTGCGTATGTTTGAGGACTCGACAGTTGCTTTGATATATGGTTCTGCCGGAACTGGAAAATCAACGCTTATCAATCATATATCAAGTTTCTTTTCCGATAGGGACAAAATATTCCTTGCCAATACGCATCCGGCTGTCGAAAATATGAGGAGAAAAGTCAAGACCTCCAAAAGTGAGTTTAAGACTATTCGTTCGTTCCTTTCCGGCCGCAACTCACATACCAGCTGTGATGTGCTTGTAATTGACGAGTGCAGCACAGTAAGTAATCATGATATGCGGGCCATTCTTGAAAGCGCGGAATATAAGCTTTTGATTCTGGTCGGTGATGTTTTTCAGATTGAATCCATAATGTTTGGCAACTGGTTTAGCATTGCGAGATTCTTTGTGCCCGAAAAGGCTGCGATTGAATTGACAAAGCCATACAGAACTACAAGCGAGAGTTTGCTGACTGTGTGGGAGAGAGTACGGGAGCTCGATGATGCGATTCTTGAGCCGCTTGTGAAATATGAATACGTCCAAAATCTTGACGAGTCTATTTTTGAACATACAGAAAAAGACGAAATAATCCTTTGCTTGAACTATGATGGGCTATACGGAATCAATAACATTAACCGTTTCTTGCAAGGAAGTAATCCGTCCCCAGTGGCTGAGTGGGGTGTGACAACCTACAAAGTTGGCGATCCGATTTTGTTCAATGAATCAGACCGGTTTTCCCCATTGATATACAACAACATGAAAGGACAAATCACGGCTATTACACCCGAGGAAAAGCGAATATGGTTTGAAGTCGAACTGGATATTGCGATAAATGAATGGGATGCTGAATGGTATGATTTTGAATTGATTGGGCTATCAGACGATGGCAACTCAATTATTGGCTTTTGGGTGGACAAGTATCGCAGCACTGACGATGATAACGATTCCTCAAGTTCTTTGGTTCCTTTTCAGGTTGCCTACGCGGTATCAATTCATAAAGCACAGGGCCTGGAGTATAAATCCGTAAAAATCATTATTACGAATGAAATAGAGGAATTGATAACACACAATATTTTCTACACTGCAATCACTCGTGCTAAAGAAAAATTGAAAATATATTGGACTCCAGAGTCAGAGCAACATGTGCTCGAATCCCTTGAGAAACGCAACTACAACAGGGACGCGTACCTGTTGAAATCATTATTTTCATTATGACAGCCAAAGTTTACACCTTTGCACTTTACACGTGCCGTCAGTACAATATAATCAACCTAAATTCACGGAGGTTTGATTATGAAACTGACTTACACGAAACACGGTGATTACAATCTTCCCGATCTTGACATACCGGCTCAAGAAAAAGTGCCGGTGAACCGATACGGACGGATGCACGGAAACTACCTGAAAAAGAATAACCGGACGGCTTACAACGAGCTTCTTTTCTCAGGCAGATTGAACCGGTATCTGGCGGATCTCGGCGAGCAAGCGGAGAAAATGCTTGCGCTGCTGACAGAGCAGTATGCTGCGACGGAGAATGTCACCGAAGAAATGAAGGCGGCAGATCAGATGGGCTGGGTACGGGCTATGAACTCAATCCGCAACCGCGCGGAAGAAGTTGTCCTTTCTGAGCTGGTGTATCGCTAAACTGAATATGTGATAATCCCTCCTGCGAGGAGCATTGAAGCTTCTCACGGGAGGGATTTTTCATTTCTTGGGTTTTCTGTTCGGGAAGGCTGCTTCCATCCATTCTGTGAACTCCTCAGGAGTGATTTTCCCGTCGGAGCATTCATCCCGCTTGGACATTGCCTGATACTTCCACTTCTTGAATTCATCCTCTTTGATCTGACGGACTTTTACACGGGCAGCATATCGCTTGTAATACTTGTTGTAGATTGGGATAGCCTTATTACCTGCAATCTTTGCCCGGTAGTTTTCTATTGCTGCCAGTTCCTGGCATGTACGGGTCTCGCCTTCAGCAATACGGTCACAGTAATTGGTGTCGTAATTGCCCTTCATTATGAAATACTTGCCGCAGCGCTTGCACTTGCGAAACCTGACATTTTGCTCGAACATCTTTGTAAATTCAAGTTCCAGAATCTCTGCCACGGAACGGAAATCGTACTTCACGCTCATGAAGAAGGGATGCCGGAGGTGGATGGCAAGATGACTTTCTGACATTCCGAGTTCCTCAGCAAACGCCTTTTCTTCTTCAGAGAGAGTAAGATTCATGCCTGTCAGAATCCGAACAAGCTCCTCGCTCTTCATTCCGAATGGCATTGAGCTGCCACCGCGAACGTTACGGCTGATCTGGAGTTCCTCGGTTCTGTCTAAAAACATCGGAAGGTCTTTTGCATCGCGGTATAGGGCAAAACGTTCACTTGGATATAACTTGCCTAAAATATCGGGATGAAAATCTTCATCATAGCAAAACTCAATCAGTTCCTTGTACTCCTGCTGGAGCTGAAGAAGATAGTTACCGTACCAGAGAAGCTTTTTCTTTTGGTCGAAATCGCCTCCTTTAAACAACGGCGGGCAAATAGCTGAATACAGAGAAGCATATGCAACCTCTCTGATATCGTGGAAAGTTTCTACGTAATCGTAAAAATCTTCTACAATTTCCTGATTTCTATTATAGACCTTTTCGGGTACGGCATCTTTTTCGCTTGTGCTATGGTTCCCGGAATTGTCATCCTCCGAGATTTCACGCAGAAAATCCGCAAGCATTATGTTCGCAAGCGGCTTCCTGAGGGGTGTCCGGAAATCAGCGTAGATAAAATCGAGAATTCCTTCGCCGTAATTCAACGTAACATAGGAATCGCTGAACAGGTTGACCATTGGATCTTCGATGACTCCTGTTTCAATCGCTCCCAGTCCCGCAGCTTGGCCCAATGTAATTTCAAATTTCTTTTTGAAATAGTCATAACGCAGCTGAAGCGCATCAATTTCTTCAGTTAATTGTGTGTCAACTTGGTCGGGAGGTGTATATGTTCTGCCCTCACGTTCTGCCTTTGCTTTTTCAACTTCATCGATAAAATCAAGCATCGTTAAGTATTCATTATAGCCGTCAACTTTGATGCGGATAGTTTTATCTTCGGTATAGAAAATTGCCTTGTTTACGAAATAATCAAGGATAACGTTCTTTGTATTCGACCTGCGCAAGCGGTATTTATCGTATTCTGTGCGCTGATATTCGGAATAATCTTTATCCATCTTGCTGCCGCCTTTTTGGAAAATATGAATAAGTGCTGTTTTGGAAAATCAATATCACTACAATAAACATTATACAAATCTATTGCTAATTTGTCAACCGGTCAGTATAATTTGATTTAGAAAATCTCGAACGAATATTCTTGATTTTCCAAAATTGAATGACCGGCTGAATGAGATATGTATTCTTGCCAGGATGTCTGTTGGCAGCAGACGGAGCGAGACAACGTCGGAGAGAACCTCGGATAGGAACGCCATTCAGGTAAAACGGCGAAATCATTATATAATAACTGCTCCCACAAATCTGGGGGCGAAAGGAGGTGAAAAAACACATGGAACGTTTCTACAGCATAGGCGCACTTTCACAAAGCATGGGAAGGCCGAAAAAAGGTAACAATGTCTCAAATGTATTAGGAATTATCGAAGACGGTGCTCTGGAGTTTCAGGATCTTTGCGAGGAATATATTGAAGAGTTTCCGGAACTCTTGAAAGCAAGCAAGCCCCAACTGCGTCAGGTATTAAATGATTTGAGAGAATACCTGGACACCATTTATGAAGATTAGGAGGTGAAAAATCATGATGGTCAGAAAACAACCCGCTCAAAGGAAGGAGATGATGAGGCATGGGAAAGATTCAACTGATCGATGCAGAGACCCTGTATTACAAGCCCCTTGAGCATCCGAAGATGCTCATCGACGGCGTCCTCTCGGACGGCCTTGCGATTATGGCCGGTGACTCAAAAATCGGCAAGAGCTGGATGGTACTCTGGATGTGCCTCCAGATCAGCCAAGGCGAACCCGTATGGGGACTGCCTACCAGAAAGACGGACGTTGTGTATCTTGCGTTGGAGGACCGCGAATGGCGCGTTCAGCAGCGCATGCAGGATCTGACGGACACTCCGCCGGACAACCTGCATTTCGGCTTCTCCTGCGGTCAGCTCGGCGCTGAACTGGAAAGCCAGATTGAGGATGTCTTGAAGGACTACCCCTCAACGGGGCTGCTCTTCATCGATACTCTTCAGATGGTAAGAGACAACGTTTCCGCGAAGGTCAATGCCTATGCGCAGGACTACAAGGATCTGTCCTCGCTCAAGAAGATCGCAGACGATCACGGCATCTGTATCTTCGTCGTACACCACACTCGCAAGGAACGGGACGGCGGCAATATCTTCAACGATATGACCGGCTCAACGGGAATTATGGGCGTGGCGGATACCGGCATGATCCTGCGTAAGGAGGACCGATTTGGAGACAATGCTACCCTCTGCATCACCGGGCGTGATGTGGAGGAGAAAAAACTGAAAATGCAGATGCGCGGCGTGAAATGGGAAATCACCGAAGAACTCAGCGCCGACGATCTGCGCAAGGAAAGGATCCCCGATTTTGTGTTCAAGGTCGTGGATTTTCTTTTTGAGCACAGACAGTTTGAAGGTACCGTTTCCGAGCTGCTTGCCGCTGTCGGCAATACCGAACTGAAACCGAATGTCGCCAGCAAGTACCTGACACGGTTTTACAGCGAGGTATTTGCGCCGATGGGTATCACCTATGAGTACCGCAAAACGGCTGCAGCAAGAACGATCAGCTTAACACTGAATGACGGTGCTGACGGTAATGACGGTCTTTCCGGGACCGAGAGACTTGCGTCATTGAAAGCGAAAAATGACGGTATATCCTCACTCCCCGTTTTACCGTCACAATCGTCATTTGCGTCATGGGAGAAGGTGGACGACGATGAAGAATTACCATTCTGAGGGGCGCGGGACTATACACCGCTTTTCTGTCCGTAAGGATAGCGAGCATGGGATTTGTATAGCCGTCCGGCTTCCAATTCCCCCGTATCTCCCGATACGAAAGGGGCGCACCCCTGTAACCCCGCTGAGAGGAGGTGAATGCTATGCGTAACCGAACGGATGAAATAAACGTGAGGGTTTTCAAAACCGAAAAGAATACCATCCGAAGAAAAGCGAAGAAGTGTGGCATGAATATGTCGGAATATCTCCGTACACTCGGAACGGAATCGGCGGTGAAGGAGGCCCCTCGTGAGGAACTGATGATGGCGTATCGGAAGCTGACGAAACTCCACGACGGTATCCGCTATGAGGTCGCCATGACCGAGTTTAATGACGCCTTTACGGAGATCGAGGGGCTGCTTTTGAAAGCCTACCACGGAGAGGAGGATGATGCCGATGGCGGTAACGAAGATTTGGGCGATCCATGACAGCGTCTCCCGTGTCGTGGAGTATTGCAGCAATCCCGAAAAGACAAAGCTGACAGATCTGGAGCAGGTGCTCATCTATGCCGCCAACAAAGCCAAGACGCTCGACGAGGGTGAACAGAGCTACGCCGCCTCCGGCGTGAACTGTATGCCCGATACAGCGATCAGAGAAATGACCGCTACGCAGAAACGCTTCGGCAAGACCGGCGGCAATGTTGCCTACCACGCATACCAGTCCTTCAAGACCGGTGAGGTATCGGCGGCGGAGTGCCATCAAATCGGACTGGAAACGGCTCGGAGGCTCTGGGGCGACAATTATCAGGTGCTTGTGGCGACCCATTTCAACACGGGTACCTACCACAATCACTTTGTTGTAAACTCCGTCGGGATGTGGGACGGGCACAAGCTGGAAGCCAAATACGGCGTTTATTATCAGCTCCGTGCTATGTCGGACCGTATCTGTAAGGAACACGGGCTGTCGGTAGTAAAGAATCCGCAGAAGCACAAAACGGCGCGTTCAGTCTACTTTGCAGAGAAGAACGGCGAGCCCACCCGCTTCAATCTGATGCGTGAGGCACTGGATAAAGCTATGACGATGGCTTCCAGTTGGAACGAGCTTTCGACGGTGCTGCGGAAGATGGGATATATCTTTGAAAGCGGTCCTTATCACAAGTACGCAACGATCCGTTCCATCGGCTCAAAGAAAGGTGTACGCACCTTCCGGCTTGGTGACGAGTACAGTAAGGAATGTATCGAGGACAGGCTGATAGATAACCAACGGAACTACCAGATAACACGGAAATATTTCGAGTTTATGGAGCCCTACACAAAGGAATACGCAAGAGCAAACCCGCCTACGGAAATGTATTACCGCAAGCGGGATTTTTATTTCAAAGCACCCCGCGTGACCGGTTATATCAGCTTCTTCCGATGCGTTGCTATCGTGCTCGGTATCGCTCCGATGTACGAAAACCAGTATCAGAAACCACTGTCAGCGGAGTGCCACGAGGCCTGCCGCAAGCTGGATCGGTACACCGATGAGGTGACGCTGGTCTGTCAGGAGCATCTGGAGACACCGCAGGACATTCAAGACTATATCGCCCGGATGAATGCGGAGATCGACGAGGTAACTGCCGTCCGCAGCAAGATTCGCAATAAGCAGCGGAACTGCACCGATTCCGTACAGATGGAGGAACTCAAAAAGAAGTGCGCTGCCTGCACGACGGTTCTTGTAGACCTGCGCAAAAAGAAGAAAACAGCCTGCAATGTGATTGAGGACAATCCGAAGCTCCGTGAGCTTTTGGAAGCTGAATTCGAGGCACGGCTGGAAAACGACCCCTATCTTTCCGAAAGAGAGAAACGCGCCATTGTCGGGCAGATTTCTCCCGAACGAAAGGAAAAGGATTATGAACGCTGATTACAGCAGAAAGGAATGATTTTATGAAGAAAAACCAGGTAATTGATCTGGGATTGACCGGCTACGATGAGCTGTTCATGAACGATCAGGAACGCGCGGATATCCGAAAACCGAAGGTCGAGGAGATTCCGCTGACAGAGCTTACGCCCTTTAAGAATCACCCGTTCAAGGTGAAGAACGATGAAGAAATGACCGAACTGATGAAAAGCATTGCCGATTCCGGCGTTCTTGCTCCTGCGCTGGCACGTCCGAAAGAAGGCGGAGGATACGAGCTGATCTCCGGCCACAGACGGCTTGCTGCATGCCAAGCACTCGGTGTAGAAACCATGCCCGTGATCATCCGTGATCTGACGGACGAAGAAGCCGTCATCACGATGGTGGATAGCAACCTGCAAAGGGAGCATATCCTGCCGTCTGAGAAAGCATTTGCGTACAAGATGAAAATGGATGCTATGGAAAGAAAACTCGGACGACCTAAAAATGTGGACCAAGTTGGACCAGATTTTCGTGGGCAGAGTACCGCGCAGATTCTTGGAGAAGCCGCAGGTGACAGTGCTTCTCAGGTTAAGCGGTATATCCGTCTGACAAATCTGATTCCGGATGTCCTCCAGATGGTGGATGACGGTAAAATTGCCCTTACTCCGGCGGTGGAACTTTCGTATCTGCAGGATTTTGAACAGGAAGCGCTCTTCTCCATTATGGACTGCGACGAGGTGACACCGTCGCTTTCTCAGGCTCAGCGTTTGCGCCGCATGAGCGAGGATCAGATGTTTACTGACAGAACTGCGATGCAGGTACTATCCGAAGTAAAGGGCAATCAGGTTGAATATGTAAAGGTTCCGGTGGATTCGCTGCGGAGCTATTTCCGCCCGGATACCTCTATTAAACAGATGACCGAGACACTTGTCAAGGCTATGGAATATTACAACAGACATTTGGAGCGTCAGCGCAGTGACCGCGACGCCCGCTAATTTGAAGGGAGATTAAAACTATGAAAACTAATTTTAACCGTATGACCGAAGACAGAAAACAGGAACTTGACCGTATGGTCGCAGATTTTTCAGAGGCGGGCTGCCTCTTTGTTGAGGATCTTTTCCTCGAATTTCTCATCGATGCAGATGACGGCATTGACCGCAGCAATGATAAGCTTGTGGCAACCTTTGATGATGAGTGCGGACACGAACTTGTGTTTATTCTCTCTCAGGAGGAAGTTCACTATGTAATCAATGCCATTACCGAAAAACTCGATAATATGACCGATGACAGCATTCCGCCTTTCGGTGAGGATGAACCCGAGGAAGGAACAATCAGCCTTTCCCCGGTGGACACCGAAGAAGAATTTGATATGCTTCTCGCACACGTACTTGGTGATGATGGGGGTGGTGCCGATGACTAAAGGCGAAATTCAGGCGATGTATGAGGTGATGTTTACTGAGTACCCCGATATTGTAAATGTGGCTCAGGTACAGACTATGCTGGGTGTCAGCCGACATCTGGCATATTCGCTCATCAACGATGGATATATTCCCGGAATGAAAATCGGCAACGCCTACCGCGTCCCCAAAATCAACGTGATCAATTATGCGCTTTCGGCTGGTAACAACAATCCGGCAGCGTAAATCATTGATTTGAACTCAAATGGCATATTGGACGGATACTCGATCAGCCCGTATAATAAAAGTACGGTCCGAAAGGGTGTCCGTCCTTTTGCTATCAACAAAAAGGAGGTAATACTATGATAGCAGGACACCTGCAAATTAAAAATGACTATTATTATATGGTTCTGAGTTATATGGATTCCGACGGCAAACGAAAGCAGCCATGGATTCCCACAGGACTTCCCGCAAAGGGAAACAAAAAACGTGCTGAAAAAATGCTTGCAGATACCCGCAGGAGCTTTGTTCCTCCGGTCACCGGTAAAGGCACCGGAGAGCTTTCTGCTGATATGCTGTTTGCGGATTATATGGAAATGTGGTTGGAAATCGTGCGTAGCTCTGTTGAGAAAACGACCTTTTCTTCTTACACACAGATGGTGAAATGCAAAATTGCACCGTATTTCCGTGAAACAGGGCTTGAGCTGAAAGATATCCAAGCCAAGCATATCCAGAGCTTCTATCTGCACGAACTGAAGACCTTGTCGCCAAACTCGGTTATCCACGAACACGCAAATATCCATAAGGCGCTGAAATATGCCGTCAAGATGGATCTGATTTCTTTCAATCCCGCTGATAAGGTAGAACGCCCGAAAAAGCAAAAGTTTATCGCAGGGTACTATCACTTGGATGAACTGGAACGCCTCTTTGAGATTTCAAAGGATCATCCGTACTCTTTGCTGATTCAGATGACTGCTTTCTATGGCTTGCGCCGAAGCGAAGCGCTGGGTTTGCGATGGGATGCTATCGACTTTGAGCGGAATACGATTACGATTAAGCATATCGTAACAAATGCGAAGGTGGATGGCAAATGTGAAATCGTCTGTGCAGACCGTGCAAAGACGAAATCGAGCCTTCGCTCTCTTCCTTTGGTCAGCAATATCCGAGAGAAGCTGCTGGCACTAAAAGAGCAGCAGAAGGAAAACAAGCGCATCTGCGGAAATTGCTACAACAAGGAGTTTGACGGTTATGTCTTTGTGGATGCGATGGGCAATATTTTTAATCCGCGAAGTGTCAGTGCCAACTTCAGCAAGCTGCTGCAGAGAAATGATCTGCGCCATATCCGCTTCCACGATCTGCGACATAGCTGTGCGTCCTTACTTCTTGCAAACGATGTACCGATGAAGCAGATTCAGGAGTGGCTCGGTCACAGCGATATCAGCACAACGGCGAATATTTACAGCCATTTGGATTATAAATCCAAGATAACTTCGGCGAATGTAATGGACAATATTCTTATTTTGCCGGATACCAAGAGCCAGGGATGGTAAGTGCAGTTCTTGCAAAAATCCAAGGCACACCTCGAAAAGGCTTGATATATAAGGCTTTTCGGGCAGTCCCTGTTCTTGCAAACGAGCAAAATTAAGCCAAAAATGAGCCGATTTTGACCGTTTTCTGTGAGTGAAATCAGTTCTCGCAGAAAAGAGAAAAGTCCAGCAAACCCTTGAATTTACTGGACTTTGTGGCGGAAGCGGTGGGATTCGAACCCACGAGCCCGTGAGGACTACCTGATTTCGAGTCAGGCCCGTTATGACCACTTCGATACGCTTCCGTATATCTTATATGTTATTTCTTGCTCCGGAAAAATGCAAGAAAAACATGCAAGAACGATATTAAATTGTGAAATTTGAACTCCCGAAAAGCCTTATATTACGGGCATTTCCGGCGGACGAAACTACCAAAGTTGCCAAACATTTCGAGTCAGGGCCGTTATGACCACTTCGATACGCTTCCATATGTGATAACGCCATTTATTCTACACTACTCTCGGCAAAAAAGCAAGGGTATCCGGCGGCGGGATGCGAAAAACGGAAAACTTTTTTACAAAACCGCAAAAAAGGAATTGACTATTCCCTCCCGGTGTGGTAATATAATTAAGCTGTCAAAAGCAAATGCGCTGTTAGCTCAGCTGGATAGAGCGTCTGGCTACGGACCAGAAGGCCAGGGGTTCGAATCCCTTACAGCGCGCCATTCCGCCACAGGCTATCCACTGTGGCGGTTTTTTTATATACAAATTAGGAGGGGACGCCGTGAGCTGGTGGGTTTATATTCTGGAGTGCCGGGACGGCACCCTGTATACCGGCTGCACCGATGACATCCCCCGGCGGCTGGCGATGCACAATGCCGGGCGGGGCGCCAAATACACCCGCGGCCGCGGGCCCCTGACACTGCGCTACCGGGAGGAGACCCCCGACAGGGCGGCGGCGCTGCGGCGGGAGGCCGCCGTCAAGCGGCTGACCAGGGCGGAAAAGATCAGGCTGATCGCGGCGTTTGAACAGGAAAACGGCTGCGGCGGGTGAGCCAAAGACAACGGCGAAAATTTGTTCGATATTGACGGTTCCCAAACGGCCGAAAATATGCTAAAATGGGGGCAGAGGCACCGGGCTTGCAGGCCGGGGCGCCGCAGGCAAGCCGCCTTCGGCGGCTTCGGCGGCCTTCGGCCGCCGGCTCCGGCTGCGCCGGAGCGCCTGCGGCGCCCACCCCACCCCCCGATAAACCACCCAAGGAGGCCCGACTATGGCAGCACCCCTTGCGGATCGCATCCGCCCCCAAACCCTCGATGAAATGGTCGGCCAGCAGCACCTGCTGGGGACCGACGGCCTGCTGCGCCGCATCGCCCAAAGCGGCACCCTGCCCAATCTCATCTTCTATGGGCCCTCCGGCGTGGGCAAAACCACCGCTGCCCGCATCATTGCGGCAGGGGCGGGCAAAAAGCTGTACCGCTTAAACGGCACCACCGCCTCCACCGGGGATATCAAAGCCCTCATCGCCGAGCTGGGCGGCTTTGATGCCATGGACGGCGTGGTGCTGTACCTCGATGAAATCCAGTACCTCAATAAAAAACAGCAGCAAACCCTGCTGGAATACATCGAGGACGGCTCCATCACCCTCATCGCATCCACCACCGAAAACCCCTACTTCTACGTCTACAACGCCATTTTAAGCCGCTGCACCGTCTTTGAGTTCAAGCCGGTGGATGCTGCCGAGGTGGAAAAATATCTCCGGCGGGCGCTGGAAAAGCTGCGGGTGCAGTCCCCGGCCCTTACCGCCGAAGCCGGTGCGCTGGAGCATATTGCCGCCTGCTGCGGCGGGGATGTGCGAAAGGCCGCAAATGCGCTGGAGATCTGCGCCCTCGGCGCGTTGGCCACCACCGGGCAGCCGGTCATTACGCTGGCGGATGCCAAGGAGGCCGCCCAGCGCAGCGCCATGCGGTACGACCGTGAGGGCGACCAGCATTTTGACCTGCTCTCCGCCCTGCAAAAGTCCATCCGCGGCTCCGACCCGGACGCCGCCTTGCACTATCTGGGCCGGCTGCTGGAGGCCGGGGATCTGCTTTCCCCCTGCCGCCGCCTGCTGGTCATCGCCTGCGAGGACATCGGCCTTGCCTACCCGCAGGCCATCGCCATTGTAAAAGCCTGCGTGGATGCCGCCGTGCAGCTCGGCCTGCCGGAGGCCCGGATCCCGCTGGCGGAGGCCGCCGTGCTGCTGGCCACCGCCCCCAAATCCAATGCCTCCTATGTGGCCATCAATACCGCTATGGCGGATATCCGAAAGGGCAGGGGACAGGGCTTCCCCCGCTGTCTGCAAAATGTCCACTACGACAGCGCCGAGGTGGAGCAAAAGGGACAGCACTACCTCTACCCGCACGATTACCCCAACCACTGGGTGGCGCAGCAGTACCTGCCGGATGATTTAGTCGGTACGCAGTACTACCGCTACGGCGATAACAAAACCGAGCAGGCCGCCCGTGCCTACTGGGAGGCCCGCAAAAAGGAGAAATAACATGGGCTTTTGGATTTTTATGACCTGCTGCACCCTGCTGATCCCCGTTCTGATGGTCTGCGCCGGGGCTGCCCTGCGCCGCGGGAAATTCAGCACCATCAATCCCGTTTCGGGCTACCGCACCCGCCGTTCCATGCAGAACCAACAGACATGGGACTACGCCCAGCGGGAGTGCGGCCGGCTATGGATGCGCTGGGGCGTCCTCATGCTGGTGTCCGCCGCCGTTATCATGCTGCTGCTGTTGGGGAAGGAGGTCCCCACCATCGGCACCGTGGGCGGCATCGTCACCGTCCTGCAGATGCTCCCCCTGCTTCTCTCCATCGCCGTCATCGAAAAAAAGCTCCGCCGCACCTTTGATGACAACGGCGTTCCCCGCCAATGACCCGCCCACAGCAAAAGCCCCCTCTCGGGGGCTTTTGTGTTGCAGTTATCGGAACAGCTCGGTATAGCGGCCCAGCTTTTCGCAGACGGCTCTTGCCTCCTCCACGCTGCCGGCCGGCGCCGCGATGATATACTCCTCATCGCTGTCGTTCTCCAACGGACCGGTCACCAGCAGGTAGCAGCTGCGCTCCCGGTCGGTGATCAGCCAGCCGTAGCCTTCCTCGTGATCTTCACTATGGAAGTGGTTGTAGAAGAACCCGCCGATCAAATGCCGGCCGTCGGCGCTCTCGTTCAGCAGGATATCCAAAGCATCCATGCCGTCCCACAGGGTGTCCTCCAGCGCGGCGGTCCCCACAATGCCCTTGTAGGTCATGGCGGATTTCCCCATCCGCTGCTGCGCCCACGTCCCGTTCAGGGTCAGCGTGGTCACCTGTGTTTCGCCGCTTTCGCGGGAAAGCATCACGGCGGGCAGCGTTTCGTTCATTTTGCTTTTTACGGGGATGAACATCACCGCCGAAACACCCAGCAGCACGGCGCAGATCACCGCCGCCAGAATCCATGTCCGTTTTTCCAGACCGCCGGGGCGGTCGGTCAGTCGCTCGCCGTTCACAGGCCGGTCACCGTATCCAGCGCCAGCTCCATCATATTGGTGAACTTGGTCTGCCGTTCCTCGGGGGTCATTTCCTCATTCTTGCCGATGACGTCGCTGATGGACAGGATGCCCAGGGCGTGCTTGCCGGCAAAGGCGGCGTTGGCGTACAGGGCGGATATCTCCATCTCCACGCACAGCACCCCCATGGGACGCCACAGGTCGGTGCGCTCGGGATGGGCGGAATAGAATACATCGCTGGAAAGCACGTTGCCGACCATATGCTTCAGCCGGCGTTCCTCCGCCAGCCGTGCCGCGGTGGAAAGCAGTTTCCAGTCCGCGATGGGGGCAAAGGTGCCGGGCAGCTGGAACTGCGCCATATAGTTGCTGTCGGTGCAGGCGCCTTCGGCAATGACGATATCACCGAGGTGCAGGTCGGGGTGCAGGGCGCCGGCGCTGCCAAAGCGGATAATGTTTTCCACATCGTAGAAGTGGAACAGCTCGTAGGTGTAAATGCCGATGGAGGGGATGCCCATCCCGTGGCCCATGATGGAAACGGGCTTGCCCTTGTAGGTGCCGGTGTAGCCCAGCATCCCGCGCACGGTATTAAAGCATACGGGGTTCTCCAGGTATTTCTCGGCGGTGAATTGCGCCCGCAGCGGGTCACCGGCCATCAGTACATTGGGGGCAATATCGCCCTTTTTGGCAGCATTATGGGGGGTAGACATAAACATTCTCCTTTTCTGTTTTTATTTTGGTCGCTACCGCTATTGTACCATATTCCCCTGCCGTAAGTCGAGAGTTTTTTGCCGTCCTGCACAAAAAGTCCCGCCCTGCCGTTGCGAAGCCTGCCGAAATGTGATAAAATGAAGAAAAAAACGGGGGAGAGATACACTATGAACACGATGGTCATCGGCATCGCGGGGGGCACCGGCAGCGGCAAAACCACCGTCACCGAAAAGCTGCAGGAATATTTCGGGGCGGATGTCAGCGTGCTGCACCACGACAGCTACTATAAACGCCATGATGAGCTGCCCTTCGAAAAGCGCAAGCTGCTCAACTACGACCACCCAGATTCCTTCGATACCTCGCTGCTCATCGAGGACCTGCGCTCCCTCAAGGCGGGGCATACCGTCCATTGTCCGGTGTATGATTATTCCATCCACAACCGCACCGACCGCACCGAGGAGGTGCATCCCACCAAGGTCATCATCGTGGAGGGCATCCTCATCTTTGCCGATGCGGAGCTGGCCGACGAAATGGATATCAAGATTTTTGTGGATACCGATGCCGATGAACGCATCCTGCGCCGCATCGTGCGGGATGTCCGGGAGCGCGGCCGCACCCTGGAATCGGTGGTAAGCCAGTACCTTACCACCGTAAAGCCGATGCACGAGCAGTATGTCGAGCCCAGCAAGCGCCGGGCGGATATCATCATGCTGCAGGGCGGGCATAACCTCGTCGCCCTCGATATGCTCATCGAGCGCATCCGCAGCCACATCGGGCAGGAGGAATAAAACCAAAAGCAAGCAAAAGGGCATCCCCGCGGGGATGCCCTCTTTTCCTGTTGCCGGTCAATCCACCGACTTCATCGATTCCACCATGCCGATCTTCTTGAGGCGATAGTGCATCACCCAGTTCACCAGGAAGGAGAACAGGAAGGTGATAAGCGCCGCCATCAAAAAGCTGAAGAAATAGATGCTGCGCCCGAACATGATGGAGTCCACCTCGGCGGTGGCCACCACAAAGCGGGTAAGCGCCACGCCCAGTCCCAGCCCCAGCCCGGTCCCCAGGATGGTCAGAATGATGCTCTCCCGGTAGATATAGGCCGAAACCTCGTTATCGTAGAAGCCCAGCACCTTCAGGGTGGCAATCTCCCGGGTACGCTCGGTGATATTGATATTGGAAAGGTTATACTGCACCACAAAGGCCAAAAGCCCCGCCGAAACGATCAGCACCGCCACCACATAGCCCAGGTTATCGGTGATGTTCATATACTGCGCAAGCATCTCGGCATCGCTCGAGACCATCTGCACCGTGCCGCCGGCCAGCAGCTTTTCACTGGCGGCCGCCCAGTCGTCCCGGTCGGTCAGGTCGATGATCACCGTGTTATAGCTCGGCGCCTTGCCGAAGACCTCCTCGTAGTATTCCGCCGAAAGGTAGACAAAGTGGGAGGCATAGTTTTCGCTCACCCCGGTGATGAGCAGCTCATAGCTGCGGCTGTCGCCGTCCTGTAAGGTCAGGGTATCCCCGGCGGAAAGCCCCAGCATGGTGCCCAGCTTTTCGGTAATGATGACGCCCTCCTTTTCGGGGGTCAGCTGCTTGCGGCTCACCCGTTCCTGCAGGCTGATAAAATCGGTCAGCCGGGTATAATCCTCGGAAACGGTCAGGTTCACCGAATAGCTCTGCTTATCATCGGCGGCGGTCATGGTGTTGCGGTACTGCGGCATCCATGCGGCAATGGCGGGGTCGGTATCCAGCTGGTCAAAAAGCGCCTGTTCCTTTTCTCCGTCGGCATTGTAGCCCGCCAGCAGGTCATACCGGAAAACCCGCTGGAACTGGTTCTGCACGATGTCATTGATGGCATCCTTGAGGCCGTAGCCGGTCAGCACCAGTGCGGCGCACCCGGCAATGCCCACGATGGTCATCAGCACCCGCTTTTTATACCGGAACAGGTTGCGCACCGTCACCTTCTGGCTGAAGGAAAGCCGCCGCCAGATGAACGGGACCTTTTCCAGCAGCACCCGCTGCCCGGCAGGGGGCGCCTTCGGCCGCATGATGTTGGCGGGCATCTCCTTGAGTACGGTACGGCAGACGTTGCAGGTGACCAGAGTGACCAGCAGCAGCGCCGCCACCACGCAAACGGCAGCCACCCCCCAGTGGAACGGTGCCTTGACCGGCGGCAGGTCGTACATGATGCAGTAGGCATCGTAAATGACGGTGGGGAACAGCCGGAACCCGACCGCCAGCCCCAGCGCGCTGCCCAGCAGCGTTGCGCTCAAGGAATAAATGAGGTATTTCTTTTGGATTTCCCGGTTGGTGTAGCCCAGCGCCTTCAGCGTCCCGATCTCGGAGCGCTGTTCTTCGACCATGCGGGCCATGGTGGTAAGGCACACCAGCGCCGCCACCGCCAGGAAGAACATCGGGAAGATGGTGGAGATATTATCGATTCTTGCGGCGTCATCGCCGAATTCCCCGACACCGAGCGCCAGCTCCTTGCGGGTATACAGGTACCATTCCGCCGGGGAGAGCGTTTCCAGCGTTTCCTCGGCATCCGTCAGCTGCAGCTTGCCCCGGTTCAGCTTGGTCTTGCCGTCCGCTATCTTCTGGCGGGCATCGGCGCTTTTCTCCTCGAATTCCTTTTCCCCGTCCGCCAGCTTGATGCGGGCCCCGGCCAGCTCCCGCTCGCCGCTGTCCAGCCGCTTTTCGGCCTTTTCCAGCTCGGATTTATAGGTATCCAGCTGCTTGCGGCTCTCCTCCAGCTCCTTTTTGCCGCTTTCGTACTGGGCGGTGCCGGCGTTTATCTGCTTTTCCATCTCGGCAAAATAGCTGTTGACGGCGGCCTGGGTGGTCTTTACCGTTTTCGGGGTCACATTGCGGTTTTCATCGTACAGCAGGTCCCCCAGGTTCAGCTTTTTGCCGTTTTGGTCGGTCAGTTCGTTCAGGGTGGGCTTCAGCGTTTCCGCCAGGATGGGCAGCAGCACCGAGTCCTCCGGCAGGTTCACCATCCGCCCCAGTATCGCATTGACCTGCGCCTTGCCCGCCGCCAGCTGTGCCCGTGCGGCGCTTGCTCCCGCCATTTGCAGCTTGGCGGCCTCCAGCTGCTGCTTGCCCTCCTCGTATTTCTTTTCGTATTCCGCATACTGCTTTTTCTGCTTTTCCAGCTCGGCCCGGCCGTCGGTCAGCTCCTTTTCCCCGTCCGCGATCTTCTTCCGGGCGTCGGCCAGCTTGTTGGCGGCATCGGTCAGCTGCTGCTCGGCGTCGGCCAGCTGCTCCTCGGCGTCGGCTATCTTTTCCCGCGCCTCGGGGATCTTCTCATTGAGGTAGTCCGCCATCTCCTCCATCCGGTCGTCGCCGCGGGCAACCCCCACCGGCTCCAGCGCCGCCTTGAGGGCCTTCGCCAGCTCGTCATATTCATCGGTGTAGCAGTTCAGGGCATCGCTGCCCTCGGCGGTCACATACAGCTCGGTGTAGTATTCGGCGGTAAAATTCTCCTCCGGCACGTAAATATAGGCGTCCAGGGAGCCATCCCCCACCGTGGTGCTGCCGCGGCGGGTCATATCCACATACATCGGGGAATTCACCATCCCCACGATGGTATAAACGGTATTCTCCAGGTCGTTTTCCAGGTCGTCCAGCGGGTCGGCGGGGGAAAGGGTCAGCGTCTGTCCCACACGAAAGCCGTATTTATCGGTCACATTCTGGTCGATGGCACATTCATCGGCCGCCTCGGGCAGACGTCCCTCCAGTACCCGCAGCCGGTTCATCGTTTCGGGGCTGTCGGGGTGCTGCGGCAGCGAAAATACCCGTGTGAGGAAGTTATCGTGGCACAGCGTCAGGCAGTCCACGAATTTACCGGCATAAACCTGCTTTACACCGTCCACCGCCTGCACGGCGGCAACGTCCTTTTCGCTGAACCCCAAGGAGGAAAGCAGCTTCACATCCATGGAATTATACTCGGTGTAATAGTCGCTGGCGGTATCCCGCATATCATTGCCGGTGGCCCGCACCCCCGCAAAAAAGCCAACCCCCAGCGCTACGATCAGTAAAATCGAGCAAAAGCGGTTGAGCGTTTTGCGTATGGTTCGGGTCGTGTCCTTCCGGAATGCCTCTGTCATGCTGTTGATGACCCCTTCCTCTTTGATCTTCCATGGCGGCTGCTGCCCCCCGGCGGCCCGCCGAAAAACGGGCGATGGCGGCGTTGGGCCCTCGCCAGGCGTAAGCCCGCCTCCGCTTCACTTCGTCGGGCGTCAGCCTGCCATCGGACCCTGCCTTGCCCTCATCCCGTTTTTCACCGTCCCGCCGGGTTACCACTCTATCGTGGCAATATCGGCCGGGTCGGGATTGTAAACATTGCCGGCCACCTTGCTGTTGCGGATGGTGATGACCCGGTCGGCCATCGGGGTGATGGCGGTATTATGGGTTACCACGATGACCGTCATCCCCCCCTCACGGCAGGCGCTTTGCAAAAGCGAAAGGATCTGCTTGCCGGTATTGTAGTCCAAAGCACCGGTCGGCTCATCGCACAGCAGCAGCTTGGGACGCTTGGCCAGCGCCCGCGCAATGGAAACACGCTGCTGCTCGCCGCCGGAAAGCTGCGCCGGGAAGTTATCCAGCCGGTGCCCCAGCCCCACCGCCTCCAGCGCATCCGCCGCCGGGATGGGGTCCTCGCAGATCTGCGCCGCAAGCTCGACGTTTTCCAGCGCCGTCAGGTTCTGCACCAGGTTATAAAACTGGAACACGAACCCGATATCATGCCGCCGGTAGGTGACCAGCTGCCGGGGGGTGTACTTTACGATGTCGCTGCCGTCCACCAGCACCTGCCCCTCATCGGCGGTGTCCATCCCGCCCAGAATGTTCAGGACCGTGGTTTTGCCGGCGCCGGAGGGCCCCACAATGATGGCGAATTCGCCCTTCTCTATGGTAAAATTGATGCCGTCGCTGGCCGCCGTCACGATCTCCCCGGTGCGGTAGCGCTTGTAAACATCCTTCATTTCCACAAATGCCATTGGTGCAGCCTCCCATTTCTCCGGCGCATTTCGGGTTGCCTTTTCCGCCGGATTGAATTATACTGATTTTATCACTTTTATACGGGTTTTTTCAACTGCCGTTGTGCGGCAGATGCCGGAAAATCCGCAAATTAACGGAAAGTTCATATTCCGTCCGCCGTTGGGAGGAAAAAATCATGGCCAAAAGAGATGTAGCCGCGGAATTACTGCGGGAGCTGGGGCAGGATCGCACCGGGTTCCATTCCGGCGAGGAGCTTTCCACCCGTCTGGGGGTCAGCCGCACCGCCGTGTGGAAGGCCGCCTGCCGCCTGCGGGAAGCGGGCTATGCCATCGAGTCGGTCACCCGGCTGGGCTACCGCCTGACCGCCCTGCCGGACGGCATGACGCGGGAGCTGCTGGAGCAGTACCTGCCGCAGGGCAGGGGAGAGACCGTCATCTGCTATGAGGAGACCGACTCCACCAATACCCGCGGGATGCAGCTTGCATTGGAGGGCGCCCCCACCGGCACCGTAGTGCTGGCCGACCGCCAAACCCGGGGCAGCGGCCGTCTGGGACGCAGCTTTCTTTCGCCGGGCGGGCAGGGGGTGTACCTTTCCTACCTCTACCGCCCCGATTGCGACCCCGCCGCCTTGAGCCTGCTGACCAGCTGTGCGGGACTGGCCGTCTGTCAGGTGCTGGAGGAGCTGGGGCTTGCCCCCGCCATCAAATGGCCCAATGATATCATCATCGACCGCCGTAAGGTCTGCGGCATCCTTACCAAGCTCGCCAGCGACGCCGAAACCGCCACCGTCAACGGCGCCGTCATCGGCATCGGCGTCAATGTCACCCAGCAGCGGGAGGACTTCCCGGAGGAGCTGCGGGATAAGGCCGTCTCGGTACAGGAAGCGGGCGTCACCGTTCCCCGGGCCGCCGTCGCCGCCGGTATCATCACCCGTTTGGATGACCTGCTGCTGCGGCAGCGCATCCTCTCCCAACCCTCCGAAGCCCTCATCGGGGAGCTGACCCGCCGCAGCTGCACCGTCGGCAGCCGGGTGGAGGTCATCAGCCCTACCGGGGAATACGAGGCGCTGGCCGTCGGCATCGCCCCCGATGCCGGTCTTGTCGTCGAATTGCCGGACGGCTCCCGCCGCACCGTTTCCAGCGGTGAGGTCAGCGTCCGCGGGCTGCTGGGCTACACCTGACCCTCCGCACGGCGGGCACCCCTCCGCTTCACTCGTGCTGACCCTCCCCACGGCGGGCGCCCCTCCGCTTGACTCGTGCTGACCCGTCATTTCACTCCGGGCAGCCCTCGCCGCTGCGGTGCGCCCGCCTCCCGACCCGTCGGGGGCCCCACCGGGAAACCCTCGCCGCTGCGGGTACTGCCCGCTTTCCATCCAAACGAAAGCTCCCCCGACCATCCATGGCCGGGGGAGCTTCCACCTCTTTATCCTTTTCCTTTATCGTGAAAGGGGGCTATCAGTCTTTTTTGCGGAACTTTTCGGGCACCACATACAGCCCGCCGGAGCACTCCGCGATCTCCTCCAGGGTCTTGCAGGCCAGCAGGTCTTTGGTCGCCATGGCACGGTCGATGCCCAGATCCTCGGGATAGGCCACCTTGCCCGCCTTGCGGAACGCCTCGATCTGCTCCTTGGTCACCAGCTCGCCAAACGGCGTCCCCTGTGCGATGGAGGCCAGCATCAGCCGGCGCTCCTCGGCGTCCTCGGCCATGTAGCAGTAGGCAATGCCCTGCTCGGTGACGGTGTGGCTCACGTCCTCGCCGTACACCATGATGGGCGGAGCCTCCATACCGGCGTCACGGCCGATGGAAATAGCGTCCAGCTCCGGCACGAAGTTATTGCCCTTCTTGCCGCTGCTCTTCAGCATCTGGATGACGATCTTCTGACCGCCGTGCAGGGTGTCCTTACCCTCCACCAGGCTGTGGTAGGCCGGGCTGCTGTGACGGCGACCGCCGGGGTTGTGGCCCATGTTGGGCGCTCCGCCAAAGCCACTCAAACGGCCGGCGGTAACGGTGGAGGAGTTGCCGTAGTAGTCCATCTGAAGGGTGGCGCCCAGGAAGGAATCGATGGCATAAAGCCCCGCCACCTGTGCCAGGGTACGGTTGCTGCGCAGGGTGCCGTCCGCACCGGTAAAGAAGATATCGCTGCGCTCCTCGGTGTATTTTTCCATGCCCACTTCGCCGCCGAAGGCGCAAACGCTTTCGACCCAGCCCGCTTCGATGGCGGGGATGAGGGTGGGATGGGGATTGAGGACCCAGTTACGGCAGATCTTGCCCTTGAGGCCCAGCTGCTCGCCGTAGGTGGGCAGCAGCAGCTCGATGGCGGCGCCGTTAAAGCCGATACCGTGGTTGAGGCTCTGCACGCCGTGCTTGGCGTAAATGCCCTTGATGACCATCATGCCCATCAGGATATCGGCATCCTTGATGAACTGGGGGTCACGGGTGAACAGCGGCTCCATGGGGTAGGGCTTGTCCGCCGGGACGATGAAATCCACCCAGCCGCCGGGGATATCCACACGGGGCAGGTTCTCCACGATCTCATTCACCTGCGCAATGACGATACCGCTCTTGCAGGCGGCAGCCTCCACCAGCGTGGGGGTCTCCTCGGTGCTGTACCCGGTAAACAGGTTGCCCTCCCGGTCGGCCTTATCGGCGGCCACCAGGCACACATTGGGGATAAGGTCCACAAAGAGCCGCGCGTAAATCTCCAGATAGGTATTAAAGTTACCGATCTTCACCTTGCCCTCGGCCAGCATCTCGCTCAAGCGCTGTGCCTGCGTGCCCGCAAAGGCAAAATCCACCGTGCTTGCAATCCCTTTTTCAAAGTAATCCAGATGCTCGCTGCGGGAGATGGAGGGGATGATCATGGTCAGGTCGTGGATGACCTTGGGGTCGACCTCCGCCAGAGAAGCCGCCAGGAACGCTGCCTGCTTCTGGTTGTCGCCCTCCAGTACCACCTTATCGCCGGGGCGGATGACTGCCTCCATCAGCTTGACGATATCGTCGGTCGCTACTGTTTTGCCGCAGCACAGCGCAGCGGCCGCCTGCAGTCGTTCCGCCTTGGAACGGCGCTGATTATCCCAGGACATAGTTATAGAACCACCTTTCACTTTCACTTTCACTCTCAACAAAATTCGGCCTAATAGCCCATGTTAAGCTTTAGTATAGCATTGACTTTCTATGATGTAAAATATATAATATGAGTAAGATCGATAACGCACAAGCTATATGAGGTATCTTCATGGAAATTACACATCTTCGCTATTTCAAAAAGACTGCGGAACTGGAGCATATCACTAAGGCGGCGCAGGAATTGCATGTGGCGCAGCCCTCTTTAAGCCGTACCATCAGCATGCTGGAGGACGAATTGAAGGTCAAGCTCTTTAACCGCAAGGGCAAAAGCATCGAGCTGAACGAATACGGCATCATCGTGCTCAACCACACCAACCGTATCCTCAAGGAGCTGGAGGCCATCCACCGGGAGATCGACGACGCCCGTGAAAACAGCGTGATGAATGTGACCTTTTCGATGAACGCCGCCTCCACCCTCATCCCGCGGCTGGTGCGCGGCTTCAAGGAGGAGCACAGCGATATCCGGCTGCACATCCTTCAGGATGATTTGGTAGGGGACAGCGGCCAAAGCTGCGATCTGACCCTCTTTGCGGGCAGCCAGCCGGTCTCCGGGCCCTACTGCACCACCCTCATCGAGGAGGAGATCCGTCTGGCGCTCCCCATCACCAATCCGCTGGCGCACTTTGATGCCCTCACCCTCGATCAGGTCTCCAAGGAGGAGTTCATCTGCCTGCAAAAGGGCAAAAACCTGCGCAGCATCACCGATGCCTACTGCAAAATGGCCGGCTTCGATCCCAATGTCGTACTGGAAAGCGACAGCCCCGAAACGGTGCGGGAGCTGATCCGTGCCGGCATCGGCATCTCCTTTATCCCCATTCAAACCTGGCAGGACATGGAGGACGAGCATATCGCGCTGATCCCCATCTCCACCCCCCACTGCCGCCGCTATATCAACCTTTCCTGGCGGGAAAGCAGCTACCTTTCCCCGGCCGCCGTCCTGTTCCGGGACTACCTCATCAAGCACTTCGCCGAGCTTGCAAAATAAACCGGATCATGGTCCCGCCCCCCCTGGCGGGGCCTTTTGCTTTCCCTGCCCATCGGCGCAGCCGGGGCCGCTTCGCGGCCCTGCGCGGGCTTCGCCCGCGCCCGCCGTGCCTCCGGCCCGGCGCGGCTGCGCCGCCCCTCCCTACGGCCCGGCGCGGCTGCGCCGCCCCTCCCGTTCCCTGCACATTCCCCATCGCCGAACATCCAACCAAAAATATTCAAAATCAAGAATTATTCCTAAATTTATAGTTGATTTTTCTCCCAAATAGGCTTATTATATATAGAGTAAGATGGTATAATTAAAAAACCAGCTAAACATAAGTACAATTTCCGATAGAAAGAGGTGTCCCCATGTCCCATCTCTCCAAGGTTCAGGTCGCCATCCGTGATATCGACGTGCTGGGCGAGGCGCTCAAGGCTTTGGGCCTGCGCCGGGTGAAGGACGTCCCGGAGAATTACGAATTCGCCGATACCTTCAATACCTGCGATGTCATCGCCGTCAATGCCGTCAACCGGGTCATGGCCTTCAAATTCGTGGATGGCGAGGCCGAGCTGCACACCAATCTCGAGCCCGGCGACTTTGAAAAGACCCGTGATGAATTATTGCAGAAATACGCCGTGCTGCTCCTCAAAAAGACCGTCGAGCAGGAGGGCAAATTCCAGGTGCAGGAGCAGGAGACCCTGCCGGACGGCACCGTTCGCATCAAAGTAGGAAGGTGGGTGTAACCGATGGCAGAACAAACCGTGACCTATCTCATCGGCAAGGACGGCAAGATCACCGTGGAGGTAAACGGCGTCAAGGGCGCCGCCTGCCGGGAGCTTGTCCGTGATACCGTTGAAAAGCTGGGGGTGGAGCTTTCCACCGAATTAAAGCCCGAATACTTCGAGCAGACCGGGGAAAAGGAGCAGGAGAAAAACCGCTTCTGACTAAAAACCGTCACGATAGGGGGGAGCGAAATGGCGTCAGCGCTGTGGCTCGGTTCGATGGAACCGCAGCAGCTCTCCCTTTTTTTGTCCCTGCCGGTGCAGGTGGCGGTCGTCCCCGCCGGGCAGCTGCCCCGTTTACCGGGTCAGCGGCTTTTCACCCCCGGTGATGACCGGGAAATCCTCACCGCGGCGCTTTCCGGCCGGGATATCTATTACCTCTCGGTTGGGGACTGGCAGACCGTTTTGGTGCCGCCCGTCCACGGCCGCCTGACGGCACTGGGACTGACCCCGCCGCCGGCCGGCCTGCCCGTCACATTCATCCCCACCCCGCCGCAGGAGCAGTACGCCGCCCTGTGCCGCCTGCTGCCCCTCACCGAGCCGGAAACTATCTACATCACCGGCGGAGAGGTACGCTGCTCCGTCGTGGAGGAGGACTACCTCCCCCTTTTGGAAAGGCTGGGCCGCCTATGATGATAGGGAAATATTACCGCAACCGGGAGGAACGCTGCATCAGCGGCGGGACGGGCTGCGGGGTGGTCTATCTTTCCGGCTGTGATATGCACTGCGCCTATTGCCTGGTCTACGAAATCTCCCAAAAGGGCGCCGGGACCCCCGCCACCCCCCGCCAGCTGGCGGATTTACTGCTTTCCCTGCAGGAGCGCGGGGTCAGCCACATCAGCCTTGCTAATGTCGAGCCCTCCGCCGGAGAGGTCGTCGAGGCCATCACCATCGCGCGGGAACGGGGCCTTGCCCTCCCCCTGCTCAATAATTTTAACGGCTATGCCCCGGCGGCCCTGACCCGCCGCCTGCTGCCCTATTTCCAGGGCTATGTTATGGACTTCAAATACGCCGATGCCGCCCTGGGAGAGCGTCTTTCCGCCGCCCCGGCCTACCCCGCCCGTGCCGTGGAAAATCTGGCGCTGCTTTCCTCCCATTACGGCCCAAACCGCTATGCGGAAAACGGCCTGCTGCAAAGCGGCGTGCTGCTGCGGCATCTCATCCTGCCGGGGGCGTGGCAAAATACCGAAGAAGCCCTCCGGCTGCTGGCAAAGCACAACCCCTGCGGCTATCCGTTGTCCCTCCTCCCGGACTTCGTCCCGGAGGGCAATACCGCCGCCGTGCTGTCCCCGCCCTATACCGTTCCCGCCGGGCGGCTGCGGCAGCTTCAGGCCCTCGCCGCCGAACTGGGGCTTTCCCTGTTGTAGGGTCGGCGGTTCGGCCGGGAAAATCGCAAATGGCGGCGTCACGCCCTCGCAATACATCAGTCCGCCTCCGTCGGACAAGAGTATTGCCTCGGCCCTTCCTTGCCCTTCCCCGATTTTCCCGCCGCCCAACCCCCATTGCAGACGATGGCATCTGCAAAACCAACAAGCCGCCGACCTTAAAGTATTCGCTATCCCGCCCTATAGTCCCCCTGCGGCGCAAATCGAACCAACCCCCATCGCAGGCTATCCCATAGCCAAGCCGCCGACCCCCGCAAACCATCCCCTACCCCCGTAAATTATCTCTTTCCCGAAAGGAGAACCCATATGAATTTCCGTGAAGAACTGAACCTTG
This sequence comes from Oscillospiraceae bacterium, assembly GCA_004557855.1. Classification (GTDB taxonomy): domain Bacteria; phylum Bacillota; class Clostridia; order Oscillospirales; family Ruminococcaceae; genus Angelakisella. Next base: position 14,428 of record SFFJ01000025.1, on the reverse strand, counting down.
CCGTCCGTGCCCGCTGCGCCGTCATGTATGTCACCACCAGGGAGGAGGAGCGCCTCATCTCGGTGGTGAAGGACTGCGCCGCCGAGCTGGAAAATATGCGCGTCATCAGCTGGGATTTCGCCTCCGGCTTTGATGTCGGCGTGGCCGTGGGCAAGGGCAACCCCATCGCCGTTCTGGATTTCATCGCCAAGGAACCCGCCGATACCCCCGTCCTCTATGTCCTCAAGGACTTCCACCGCTTTCTGGAGGACAATATGGTCTGCCGTATGGTGAAAAACCTTGCCGTGCAGCTCAAGCCCCAGCAGAAAAGCATCCTCATCGTCAGCCCCGTCTTTAAGGTGCCGGAGGAGCTCTCCTCCTCGGTCAGCGTTCTGGAATTCCAGCTGCCCACCCTGCCGGAATTGCGGGACTACATCACCAATATCACCCAGAATGTCGTAGTGGATATGGATCAGGAGGGCTTCGAGCAGTTCGTGCGTGCCTTCCAGGGACTCACCATCTCCACCGTAAAAACCATCCTCTCCAAGGCGCTTGCCCGCAGCGGCAAGATCAGCCTTGATGACCTCCAGCTGGTGCTGGAGGAGAAAAAACAGGTCATCCGCAAAACACAAGTGCTGGAATTTTTCAATGCCGAGGAAACGATGGGCTCCATCGGCGGCATGGATACCCTGAAAAGCTGGATCATCACCCGCGGCATGGCCTTTTCGGAGCAGGCGCAGCAGTTCGGCCTGCCCTACCCCAAGGGCGTGCTCATCGTCGGGATTCAGGGCACCGGTAAATCCCTTTGCGCCAAGGCCATCAGTCAGCAGTGGCATATGCCGCTGCTCCGGCTGGATGTCGGCCGTCTGATGGGCAGCTATGTCGGCGAGTCGGAAGCCCGTACCCGTGAAATGATCCAGATCGCCGAGGCCATGGCCCCCTGCGTTTTGTGGATCGACGAGGTCGATAAGGGCTTTGCCGGCATCGGCGGCGTGCAGGGAGACAGCGGCGCACAGGCCCGTGTTTTCGGCAGTTTGATCACCTGGATGCAGGAAAAGAAATCCCCGGTATTCATCGTTGCCACCGCCAATAATATCGAGCAGCTGCCGCCGGAATTCATGCGCAAGGGCCGCTTCGATGAAATCTTCTTCGTCAACCTTCCCACCGAAAAGGAACGGGTGGAGATCTTCCGGCTGCACATCAGCCGCCGCCGGGATATCGCCGTCAAAAATTACGATCTTTCTGCCTTGGCGGCAGAAACCAAGGGCTTTTCCGGCGCCGAGATCGAGCAGGTCATCAATGACGCCATGTTCACCGCCTTTTCGCAGCAGCGGGATTTCACCACCGAGGATATCCTTGCCGCCATCCGCAGCACCATCCCGCTGTCCGTCACCTTCCGCGAGACCATCAATAAGCTGATTGCATGGGCAGGCAGCGGGCGGGCCCGCATGGCCAGCAGCCAGCAGGAGGCCAACGAAACGGCCGACGGCGACCGGCTTTATTACAGCTACCAGAACGGTACGGGGGATGACCGGGAATGATGCCTTTTGCCAATGACCCCTCCCTGGACCGTGTGCTGCTCATCAGCCGGGAGGAAATGGGCGGGGCGGCGGGCGGCTTTGACCCCCTGCACCCCGTCTATACCCAAACCGAGGGCGCCGACCCCTTTACCTACCGCAATGACTTCTGCCGGATGCGCCTGCTGCCGGACGGCACCGTGGAGCTGACCGAGGAGGGGCAGCCCCGCTGCTATGCCGGGGAATGGCAGCAGCTGTATGCCCGGCTTTCGGCCTGCCGCACCCTGCGGGACCTCCGCATTTATGATTTTGAGGGCAAAAAGCCGCCCATGGCGGCCGCCCTTACCACCTATGGCCGCCTGCTGCTTTACGGCAATGTCGGGGAGGAGTTCCTGCCCGCCGCCGAATGGCAGGGCGTCACCCGTGTTTTTTGGGATACCGATGGCTTCGGCGCTCTCTGCGAGGATGACAGCTTCCGCGCGGTGGGGGCCCTTTCGGTGCTGGACGGCATCGGGGAGGTCGGGGAGGCGGTCGGCACGGCGCTGCCGGGGCATTGCAGCCCGGTGGCCTACCTGCTGCAAAAAAACGGCACCGTCACCCTGTACGACCGCAAAAATAAAAGCATCCAGCGCCCCCGGGAACGGGTGCAGAAGATCGCCCTTGTCCGCTACAATCCCTACGGCGTTTCCACATGGGTCGCCCTTTCCAAGATCACCGGGCGGTTTTTGTGCAGCGAGCCGCGGGACGCCATTTCCGCCGACTTTTTCGGCGGGGATTATACCGATATCATCGCCCCCAACCGCTTCCGCCAGAAGATAGCGGACTTTGCCGCCGTGCCCCGCCGCTATCTTGCCGTGCTTTATCAGAACGGCTATCTGCGGGTATTCGGCGCCGGCTACCACAGCGGCGATATCCTTTCGGAGGACGTGCGGGGCATCGAGCTGGAGGGGGAGGAGCTCATCGCCTACCTCCCCGCCGACCTTTCCTATGCCCCTGCCATCGATATGGAGGAGCCGGGGAAGGAGGGGGTGCTTTCCCCCTCGGAAAGCCTTGTCACCATCGGCAGCCCGGTGGATCTTCCGGCTATCCTGTCCCTTCTTCGGGAACGGGTGGAGGGCTGGCGGCAGGCCGAGCGGCTGGCCCCTCCCGCCGCCAAAAAGCCGGTAAAGACGGTTCGGCGCAGCCAGCGGTATATCTATTTCCTCTACCGGGACGGCACCGTGGAGGCACGGCTTTTATCCGCCACCGGGCACAGCCCCCACGGGGAAAATGAGGTCTCGGCATGGAAAAATGTCACGGAGCTTATCCCGGGGCGGCAGCATACCCTTGCCCTTTGCAGCGACGGCACCGTTTTGACGGCGGGCCAAATGTCCAAAAAATCTATCTTTCCGGCGCAATGGCCGCCGCCGTTACCACCGCCGGTACCGTTTATGCCCTTTGGGCCGATACCAACGAGCCGGTGGAGGGGACGGAGCAGTGGCGGGATATCACCTCCCTTGCCCTCGGCGATGACTTCCTCATCGGTCTTACCGCCGAAGGGACGGTGGTTGCCACCGGGCATAATCCATACGTTGCCGCCGGGGTAAAGGCATGGAAAAACATCACCCAGATCGCCGCCGTTTCGGAGGCGGCCGCCGCCCTTACCCGGGAAGGGTGGGTGCTTTGCTGCGGCCATCCCCGGTTCCTCCGCTACGAGGGGCTGACCGAATGGCAGGATATCCGGCAGCTTCTGGCCTATCAGAACGGCGGGTCGGTCTTTGTGGGACTGGACGGCGGGGGCCGGGCGCATTTCTGCGGAAAATGGAGCAGCGGCGCCCTTTGCCGTACCGACAGCATCGACCCCGAAAAATGGTCGGGGCTTCGCCGCATCTGGCAGGAGGACTACTACCTGCTGGGCGAAAAGCAGGATGGCACCGTCATTTGGGAAAGCACCCCCACCGAACGGGCCGGGCTGCCCCCGGCGGATGACCACATCACCGACTGGACCGCCGTGACCGACTGGGTCATCGAGGGGGAATTCCTCATGGCCATCTTCCGGGATGGGTCGGTCGGCTGGGAGGGCGCCCGCCGCCGCCCCGAAAAACGCCGCATCACCGAGGGCTGGAAGAATATCCGCCTCGGCCTTTTGTGGAGCATCGACGGGGGACGCAGCAACGCCATGGCGGTGGATGCCGCCGGGCACCTTTTCTCGGATCAAAGCGGGCAGGCCGCCCGGTTTTTCCGCCAGTTTGAGGGGGTGCGCCGCATAGCGGTGTTCCAGCCGTTCTTACTGGTGCTGCACGGCGAAACCCTTTCCTTCGTGCAGTTTTCGCAGGGCAGCTTCCGCCGGCATGACCTTTCCGGGGTGGATGGGCTGCTCATCGCCGAGGAGGGTAAAACCGCAGTCGTCACCTTTACCGACGGCCGGGTGCGCTCCTTCGGCCGGACCCTTTACGACAGCACCGTGGACCCCGCTGCCCAAAAGGTGCGCTTTTACGGCGACCGCAGTGATTACCTCGAAAACGATACCGACCCCTTCCGCCACTTTGAGGGGGTCATCGGGCTGCAGGGGCAGGGTCAGCCCTTTGTCCTCTCCGCCCATAATTCCAAAGCCGGGGAGAATTTCTACTCGGTGCAGCAGCTCATGTTCTTCTCCGGCATCCGCTATGCCGCCGAGGTGGAACCGATGGGGGACCTGCTTTTGGCGGACGGCACCTGCCGCAGCCGCCGCGGGGATCTTTTCTCGAAATGGGTCGGCATTATGCAGCTTTCCAGCTGTCCCACCCATACCGTCGGGGTCACCACCTTTCACACGGCGGTGGTTTACGGCGATGGGGAATACGGCAGCTGCAGCGTGGATGCCTATATGAACATCGTCCAGGCCTTTGCGCTGCCCCATGCCACCGTGCTGCGCCAGACGGACGGCACCCTCATTTCCCTTTGTGAAAAGCTTTCCGAGACCCCCTACGAGCCGCTGCCCGTCACCGCCGGGGTGACCCAGATGGCGATGACCGGCAGTCATTTTGCCCTGCTTTGCGCGGACGGCAGCCTGTGGTGCTGCGAGGCGCAGGCCTTTGCGGATAAGATACGATGGCGGGGCAGCAGTGAATATTACACGCGGCCGTGGGGCCCGTGGAAAAAGCTGTTTACCGATGCCGTGCGGATGGCCGTGACCGGCGAGGAGATCCGCATTTGGCGGCACGATACCCGCTTTAGCTACATGGAGCCTACCCTGGAGCAGAATACCCTCTCGGGGCAGGAGCCGACTATACTGTGAGTATATTTTTGCGCCTGTTCTGCTCCCCGCAGGGGGCGGGGGTGGGGCGCAGCCCGTTTCGGCTCCGCCGAAACACGCAGGCTCCGCCTGCGTCAGCCGCCTGCGGCGGCTGGGGCTGCGCCCCCCGGAGCCGGCCCCCTGCAGGGAGCGGCCGAGCAAGATAAACCGAAAAGGAGAAGCGATATGGCCCTCAAAGACCTGCTGCAAAGCCAAAAAACCATCCGGGAGCTGAAAACCGAAACCGCCGCCCTGCGGCTGGAAAAGGAGGAGGCTGCCCGTCAAAAAGAGAAAATGGAGGCCAAAGCCGCCGCAGTCAGCCGGGAGGCCGACCGGGAAGCCGCCGGCCGGGAACGGGAGCAGACCGAGGCGGTGGAGGCGGCACAGCGCGCCCTTTTCGAGGCCCTGCGGCCCCTGCTGCTTTCGCTGCCCACCGCCCGCAGGGCCATCGCCGCCAACCCCGACCTGCTTGCCGGGGATATGATCGGGATGTTTGCCCCGGTGGATGACTTCATCCGGGTGCTGGGGCTTACCGTCATCGGTACGGTGGGGGAGGAGACCCCCTACGACAGCGCCCGGCATGACTGCCCCGCCCTGATCGAGCCGGGAACCCCGGTCATCGTGGCGACGGTGGGCTACGCCAAGGGAGAAGAGATTTGGGTGAAAGCAAGAGTAAAGGAAGTGATCTGATGGAACGCTACGCCGCCCGTTTCGGCACCGGTAATACCGTGGCATTCCGCAGCTTTTTTGCCGGAAAGAGACCGGGCACCGGGAGCCTTCCGACTGCTTTGGCAGCACCGTGCTATGCCAAGGGAGAACAGATTTGGGTGAAAGCAAGAGGAAAGGAAGTGATCTGATGGAACGCTACGCCGTTGATTTCGGCACCAGTAATACCGTGGTGGCCCGCTGGAATTTTGCCAGGGAGGAGCCGCAGACCATGAGCTTTCCGGCCATTACTGCACCGGCGGTGGGGGAAATGCCGCCGGTCACCCCTTCGGTCCTCTATTACCGGGGGGAGCAGAGCTTCCTCATGGGCTACGAGGTCACCTCCCGCGGGCTGGATGATATCCGCAGCAGCCGCTATTTTTGGGGCTTTAAGCGGGGGCTTCTGCACCTCACCTCGCTATATGAGGAACGGGGACGGGAATTTTCCGCCGACCACATCGCGCGGCTGTACCTGACCCGGCTGCTGGGCAACCTGGAGCTTGGGGCCGATACCCCCATCACCTTTACCGCCCCGGTCAATGCCTTCGATACCTACCGGGAATGGATCGCCTCCTTCTTTGCCGAAAACTACCCCGACGTCCCCTACCGGCTGGTGGATGAGTCGGTGGCGGCGGCCATTTCCTACGGCTCCACCCGGGCCGGTTCGGTGGTTTGCGTGGTGGATTTCGGCGGCGGCACGCTGGATGTTTCGGTGGTTCGCATGCCGGAATCCTTTGCGGGGGCGGCGGCCGGAGAAGCGGCCAAGGGCCGGGTGCTGGGCAAGGCCGGCGCCTTTCTCGGCGGGGATGATATCGACCGGTGGATGCTGGAGGACCTGCTGCAAAGAGCCGGCAGGACTGCCGAAGAATGCGAGGAGATCCTGCCGCAGCTGACGGCGCTGGCCCGCCAGATCAAGGAGGAGCTTTCCTGCCGAAGCGAGAGCAGCCGCAGCTTTTTTGATGCCGAGCATTTTAAGACCTACGAATTTTGCTACACCCAGAACGACCTTTTGGACCTGCTGGAGGAGCATGACTTTTTCGTGACCCTCAACGACGTCCTCAATAATGCCGTCAACATGGCGGAGGCCGGCGGTATTTCCCGCAGCCAGATCGAACGGGTTTTGCTGGTGGGCGGTACCACCCTCATCCCGGCGGTGCAGCGGGGCATCCGGGGCATTTTCGGCCGGGAAAAGGTGCAGTGTCACAAGCCGTTTGAGGCGGTCGCCCACGGTGCGCTGGCCTTTTCGCTGGGACTGAATATCGTCGATTTCATCCAGCATTCCTACGCCATCCGCTACCTTGACAGCCTCACCAAGGAGCCGCGGTACAAGGTCATTTTCAAGGCGGGCAGCGAGTACCCCAGCGAAAAGCCGGTGGTGCTTACCCTGTCCTCCTCCTTCCGCAACCAAAAGGCGATCGAGCTGATGATGGCCGAGATCGAGCATAAGCGGATGGGGCGGGTCTCCTTTGACGCCGATGGGCGGTTTTCCTCGGTGGATGACAGCAGTGATACCGTGCGGCTGCTGAATTACAACAAAAGTGCGGGCAATTCGGCAGTCATTGCCAAGCTGGAGCCCCCCGGCACCCCGCTGGATAAACGGCTGAATGTGGCATTTTCCATCAACGCCCGCAAGGAGCTGACCGCCACCGTGCATGACAATCTGACCGGACAGGACATCTATGTGGATATGCCGCTGGTGGCCCTGCGGTGAAAAACACCTCCCACTAATACGGCAAAAACGGGGGAATTTTGCATCGGGAAGGTTAAAAAGCAACATTTATTTACCGAAAGTTTACGAAAATGGCAGGGAATGGGCATGATTTACCTATTCTCTGCTATTTTTTGTTGATTTTAGCGTGGGAGGGTTTGGGAGCTTAAAGGGAAGAGGGCAGTTGTCTAACGGCGGGGTGTTCGTGAAAAAGATTGTGATCACCTCCGGCGGGGCAAGCCTTATAAAAGATTATGATTTGCACGGCTACCGCCGGGGTGGCACTTTTGACTCGCCAAAAGTGCCCAAAAGCGATTTAGGGCTGCGGTACTGCACGCAGATGGGCTTAAAAAGTGCCTGCGGCGCATTTTTATCGCCGCTGCGCTGGAGCGCAGAACGGCGAACCACCACCCCTGTCCCCTCCTCCGAGGAGGGGGACTATGGGGAGAGAAAACAAATACATTCTAATCAGTGACCTGCAGGGAGCCAAGCCGCTGACCCATGGTTATGGTTAGCGGGGCTGGTGGTTTGCACAGAAAGGGAGGGCGTTCCCCTCCCCCGAAGCGGGGGAGGCTGGGAGGGGGCAGATGCGCCTGCGGCACCTTATAAGCACCGTTTAGCCTACGCTCCGGGACGGCAGAGCCGTTCCGGGCGGGCGTTCCGGTGCGTCGGGGTCTTGGGGCGGCGCCCCAAGCGTATTTTGCCTACTTTTGTACGAACAAAAGTAGGCCCCCGCCGGGTAGGCGTGCTAATTAAGCCTTTTATAAGACTTGCGCCGCCGTTAGGCGATATCCCACTATTACCTAACGGGTCGCGGGGGCTGGGGCGCGGGACTGCGATTGGCCGAGGAAGCCCCCACCGCAGGCGAGCAAAAACCGTGTCACGTCCATCTGCCGGAAGGCAAAAAGCCCCCCGTTTTCGGAAAACGGAGGGCTTTTGTTGATGATTTTTTGATTTTATACTTCCTGTATAATGGGCAGGATGACCGGCTTGCGGTGGGTGCGGCTGGCGATGAAGTCGCCCAGCTCATCCCGGATGCGGCCCTTGATGGTCGCCCAGTCACGGAAGCCGTTGAGCTTACATTTTTCCAGTGAATTGCGGACCACCACGGTGGCGTCGGCCATCAGGTCCTCATTATCCCGGACGTACACAAAGCCGCGGGAAACAAGGTCGGGGCCGGCCAGCACCTCACCGGTGGCGTCATTGATGACGCAGACCACCACCACCAGACCTTCATCGGCCAGCAGCTTGCGGTCCCGCAGCACCACGCTGCCCACATCGCCGACACCCAGACCATCCACCAGCACACGGCCGCTGGGCACCATGCCGGTGATCTTCATATCGACGCCGTCGGTTTCCACCACCTTGCCGATATCGCTGATGATGATGTTTTCCTCCGGGATGCCCATGCTGGCGCCCACCCCCGCATTTTTCATCAGGTGCTTATATTCGCCGTGCACCGGCATGAAGAACCGGGGCTGGGTCAGCGAGAGCAGCAGACGGGTCTCATCCTGGCAGGCGTGGCCCGAAACGTGCACATCGTACATTCTTTCGTAGATGACGTCGGCGCCCAGCTTCATCAGCTCATTGACGACCTTGCCGACACTTTTTTCATTGCCGGGGATGGGGGTGGCGGAGATGATGATGCAGTCATTGGAGCTGATTTTGATATTGCGGTGGCTGCCGATGCTCATGCGGGTCAGGGCGCTCATCGGCTCGCCCTGGCTGCCGGTGGTGATGAGAACGATCTCATCATCGGTGTAATCCTTGAGGTTATCGGCATCGATGAGCACGCCGGCGGGAATGGAGAGATACCCCAGCTCCTGCGCGATGGCCACCACATTGACCATGCTGCGGCCGAATACCGCTACCTTGCGGCCAAACTTGACGGCGGTATCCACCACCTGCTGGATGCGATGAACATTACTGGCAAAGGTGGCGATGATGATGCGTTTTTCCGCCGCACGCTTGAACAGCTTATCGAAGCTCTCGCCCACGATGCGCTCGCTGGGGGTGGAGCCGGGCTTTTCGGCATTGGTGCTGTCGCTGAGCAGAGCCAGCACCCCTTCGCTGCCCAACTCGCCGAACCGGACGAGATCGATGGGCTCGCCGGAGATGGGGGTGAAATCCACCTTGAAGTCGCCGGTGAAGATGACAAGTCCCGCCGGGGTACGGATGGCCAGGGCACAGGCATCGGGGATGGAATGGTTGACACGGACGAATTCGATGCTCATGGTGGTGCCGGCCTTGACGGTATCACCGGGCTTTACGGTATTCAGCTTGCATTGGTTCAGGATGCCGTGCTCTTTGAGCTTGCCGCTGACCAGCCCGATGGTGAGGGGGGTGCCGTACACCGGGGCCTTGATCTGCTTGAGCAGGAAAGGCAGGGAGCCGATGTGATCCTCGTGCCCGTGGGTGAGGAAAATGCCCCGGATCTTGCCGGCATTTTTCTCCAGATAGGTGAAATCGGGGATGACGAGATCCACGCCGGGCAGGTCGTCATCCGGGAAGGCGGAGCCGCAGTCCACGATGATGATATCCTGCTGCGTTTCAAAAACGGTCAGGTTCTTGCCGATCTCGCCCAGTCCGCCCAGGGAGATGATCTTCAGCGGGGGGCGGCGGGTACCGTCCGGCTTTTTGCGGCGGGTGGTACGGTTGGCCTGCGGGACGGCAGCGGGCGCGGCAGGCTTTTTGGCGCTGCTTTTGGCGGGCTGCTTTTTGGCAGGCTCGGCGGCCTTTTTGGGCTTTCCCTCGGTCTTGGCCTTGGCGGGCTGGGCAGGCTTCTGCGCCTTTTTCGCGGGGGCGTTCTGCCCCTCGGCGGCCTTGCCCTTCCCCTGACCCTTTGCGGGGGCGGGGGTCTTTTTCGGCTTGCCTTCGCCCTGCCGGGGCTTGTTTTCGGCCTTCGGCCGGGGCTGCTGGGGCGCCTTTGGCGTCTTTTTGGCAGCGGGCTTCTGCTCGGCGGCAGGGGCTTCCTCACGCATCACACGCTCGATCTCCGCTGCGATTTCAGCGGCGGTTTTGGTGCTGCGGTTCTTGCGGAAATACTGCCCAAATACCCCGTCCTTCTTTTTACGGGGTGCTTCGGCAGGTGCCGTTCCATTATTCTTTTTTTCAGTCACTATTGTTCCTCCTGTTGGGTTAGATTTTGGTAATTGTATCTGTAAGACCGCCCATTCCGTTCCGACGGCCTTGTGTCCGTATCATCGACAAAATATTGCATCTTGCACAAATATCTTGGCTCTGTTTTTATTATACTGCATAAATGCGGGGCTGTCAAGGGGGGCGAGCGCAGCGAGCCCGCAGCGCCGCAGATCGGCGGGGAGGGGCGGCCCTGCGGGCCCCGCACCCCCCGCCGGCTTTCCCGCTGCTTCCCATTGTAATCCCCGCCGAACTGGGCTATAATGTTCCATATAGATTATGCCACAGAAACGGAGAATACACCATGACAGAGAAAAAAGAGGTGCAGCTATTTACCGACGGCGCCTGCTCCGGCAACCCCGGCCCCGGCGGCTGGGGCGCCGTTTTGCGGTATAAGGGGATGGAAAAGGAGCTTTCCGGCGGGGAGCCGATGACCACCAACAACCGCATGGAGCTGCTGGCCGCCATCGAGGGCTTGAGCGCCCTGAAGCAGCCCTGCCGTGTCACCCTCACCAGCGACAGCAAATACCTGGTGGATGCCGTCACCAAGGGATGGGTGTACGGCTGGCAGAAAAAAGGCTGGAAAAAAAGCGACAACAGCCCCGCCCTGAATGTAGACCTGTGGGAAAGGCTGCTGCCGCTGCTAAAGTATCATGAGGTGGAATTTGTGTGGGTGAAGGGGCACGCCGGCCACCCGGAAAATGAGCGCTGCGACCGTCTGGCGGTGGCGTGGTATCAAAGTTATCAGGCGGGGTGTGCCGCCAAAATGTCGGAATAAGCCTGCGTCAGGGCCCGGAAGCCATCGCTGCCGCCCGCTAACTGCACCCGGCAGGCGGGTACAAACTGCGGCAGGACAAGCTCCCGGAAGATCCAAATCTGCCCGTCCGCAGTAAGACCGAGGTACAGCATCGGTGCATCGGTATCTGCCCAGTCCAGCCGGTACAGCACCCGGAACTTGGTGCCGCTGCCGGTGAGGGTAAAGGTATTGATATGCGGCGTCAGCTCGGTCTTTTCCAGCACTGCCCAAAATTCCTCGGCGGCGTCGTCCTTTATCGTGGTGGCAAATGTCCAGCCTGCCGCCATGGCAGAAAAATCACGGCTGCCCTTTTCCGCCTCGGCAAAGGTCGTATTGCCCTTGCGCTTGACGCTGATGCACTTTGTTTTATCGCTTTGCGGGACGATCTGCCCGATGGCGGCGGAAACGGTGGGGTTTTCCGGCGAAACGCGCGCTGTGCGGGAGACCACCGCAAGGCACAGCAGCGAAACCAGTAAAATCACCAGTATGGTAAGGCGCCCCTGCTTGATCTTTTGGGCGGAGAACCGCCCCTTTTTCACATTGAGCCAGATGGAAAGGTTGATGCCGATTGCCGCAAGGTTGACGAGAATGAGGGTGACCGCCCATCCGACCCGGCCATGCAGCAGCATTTCCCGGGTAAGGTATGCCGTTACCAATACCTGAACGACAAGATTGAAAATGTAGTTTGCGGTGCTGTTGTAGTTTGTCAAATCGTTCCCTCCCTGTTGTCATTTTGCTGTATTCTGACAGTATTATAGCATAAATTTTATACAAATTGCAAGGCGGCATCCCCCACAAATTGTAAAAATATTGTGAAGCCTGCCGATAGCGGCTGCCCTTTACTATAATTAACGGTTTTTCCGGGCAAAGTGCAACACATTTCGGAAAATTTTGTGCAGGGGGCGGGGGACGGGCCGCCCTGCTCCCGCACCCTGCACAGGCCCCGAAAAAATTTCCCTCTGCCTATTGCAAATTATACTTATATGGTATATTATATTCCCGTGATAAATACAGCACCAACCACGACCCATTTCACCGAACCAAAGGAAGTGTAATCTATGGAAAAACGCTTTGTTTATGCCGATAACGCCGCCACCACCCCGGTCACCCCGGCCGTGCTGGAGGCGATGACCCCCTGGCTGATGGAGAACTACGGCAACCCCAACAGCATCTATTCCATCGGGCGGGCCGCCCGTACCGCCGTGGAAAAAGCCCGCCGTCAGGTGGCCGCCGCGCTGAATGCCGAACCGGGTGAGATCTATTTCACCTCCTGCGGCACCGAATCGGACAACTGGGCGGTAAAGGGCAGTATGCGCCGCTGGGCCGCCAAGGGCAAAAAGCACCTCATCACCGCCGTTTTTGAGCACCACGCTATCCTGCACAGCGCCAAGGCACTGGAAAAGGAGGGCTTCGAGGTCACCTACCTGCCCGTCACAGCGGAGGGCCTGGTAGACCCCGCCGAGCTGGAAAAGGCCATCCGGGAGGATACCGCGCTGGTATCCATTATGCTGGCCAATAATGAAATCGGCACGATACAGCCCATTGCACAGCTGGCGGCGATCGCCCACGCCCACGGCGCATGGTTCCACACCGATGCAGTACAGGCGGTCGGCCACATCCCGGTGGATGTCAAGGCCCTCGGGGTGGATATGCTATCCCTTTCCGGCCACAAGTTCCATGCCCCCAAGGGCGTCGGCGCGCTGTATGTCAAAAAGGGTGTCCTGCCCGATATCTTTATGGACGGCGGCGGGCAGGAAAAGGGACGCCGGGCCGGCACCGAAAACCTGGCATCCATCGTGGGGCTGGGCGAAGCCATCACCCGTGCCAATGAAAACATGGCCGAAAACCTTGCCCGTGTCACCAAAATGCGGGAGCGCCTCATCGATGAGCTGCTGAAGCTCCCCAAGACCCGCTTAAACGGCAGCCGCACCCACCGTCTGCCCGGCAACGCCAACATTTCCTTCGAGGGCATCGAGGGCGAATCACTGCTGCTGCGGCTGGATATGGTCGGCATCTGCGGCTCCTCCGGCTCGGCCTGCTCCAGCGGCTCCCTGGACCCCAGCCATGTCCTTATGGCCATCGGCCTGCCGCATGAAATCGCCCACGGCTCGCTGCGCCTCTCCCTCTCGGAGCAGACCACCGATGCCGATATCGACTACATTCTGGAAAAACTGCCGCCCATCGTAGAGGGGCTGCGTGCCATGTCCCCCGTTTGGGAAAAAATAAAGGATCGATAAAGGAGAACCCCATGTATAGTGAAAAAGTTTTGGATCACTTCACCAACCCCCGCAACGTAGGGGAGCTGCCCGACGCCGACGGCGTGGGCGAGGTAGGCAACGCCCGCTGCGGCGATATCATGAAGATGTACCTGAAAATCGACGGCGACACCATCACCGATGTGAAATTCAAGACCTTCGGCTGCGGCGCCGCTATCGCCACCAGCTCCATCGCCACCGAGATGATTAAGGGCCACAGCATCGCGGATGCGCTTAATCTTTCCAACCGTGCCGTGGTGGAGGCGCTGGACGGTCTGCCCCCCGCAAAGGTGCATTGCAGCGTGCTGGCGGAGCAGGCGGTCAAGGCCGCCCTTGCCGACTATTACACCCGCCGGGGCATCGACCCCGAGCCCATCGTCGGCCATGTCAAGAAGGACGTCCACGAGGGCGAGGAGGAGAGCTGCCCCAGCTGCTCCGGCTGCGACCATTGAGGGGAGAACTGCCCCTAAAAAACGACCCTGAAATTCCTGCAAGCCGATGGCATACGGCCGCAGGCCGTTTCGACTGTGTCGAAACACACGGGCGAAGCCCGTGTCGGCGGCTGCGCCGCCGGGCCTGCGGCCGTGCCGCCCCTTGCAGGTTTTTTCGCAGGGAGGGAGCCCCCATTCCCTGCAAACCGATAGAGCCGCTGACTAACCCTTGGTCGGCGGCTTATCTTTTGCCCGATTCGGCGGGGCATTCGTGAAATAGTTTGCGGGCGCCTGCGGCGGCCATGATATAGTTTGTAGTCGCCTGCGGCGGGGCGAGTCTTTTAGTTATCTTGATTTGTACGCCTGCCCGGCGGGGGCGGGTTTGCAGCCGCCTTCGGCGGGGAAAAGTCACCGGAGGGTGATGGACTGCACGCCTGCCGGCGGGGCGTTACTTTTCTGTGAAGAAAAGTAACCAAAAGTCATTCAGGGCTGCGCCCTAAAAACCCGGTCGCCCTGCTGCGCTGGATACGAATTTATTTTTAGGCTGCCGCCCAAAAACAAATCCGTACTGCACGCAGATGGGCTTAAAAAGAGCCTGCGGCGCATTTTTATCGCCGCTGCGCTGGAGCGCAGAACGGCGAACCAC
>SFFJ01000038.1 GCA_004557855.1 Oscillospiraceae bacterium | reverse complement strand
TTCTGGCTGAATTGTAAGTGCGAGGTGACCAACTACATAAAGACTATCAGGAGCGTAACACCATGACTTTTATCTGCTACCCCAAATGCACCACCTGCCGGAAGGCGCAGAAGTGGCTGGACGAGAACGGCATTTCCTATACATTCCGGGACATCAAGACGGAAAATCCCGCTTATGAGGAGCTGTCCGGGTGGTACCGGCGCAGCGGGCTGCCGCTCAAGAAATTCTTCAATACCAGCGGCCTCCTCTATAAATCCATGGCGCTGAAGGAGAAGCTCCCCGCCATGAACGAGGACGAGATGCTGAAGCTCCTTGCGGCAGACGGGATGCTGGTCAAGCGCCCGCTGCTGGTGGGCGATGACTTCGTGCTGGTGGGCTTCAGGGAAGCCGAGTGGGAGAACCGCCTGAAAACCCGATAAATGTCGCCTGCGAGGCGACCAACCCCTCCTTCGGATGTGCTACCATGTAAGCACAATCAAACGAAGGAGGATTTTTTATGACGGAATTGGTTTTTATTCTGGATCGCAGCGGCTCCATGTCGGGGCTGGAGGCGGACACCATCGGCGGCTTCAACTCCATGCTCGACCGGCAGAAGAAGGAGGCGGGCGAGGCGGTGGTCTCCACGGTGCTTTTCGCCAATGACAGCACGGTCATCCACGACCGCCTGCCGCTTTGTGAAGTGCCGCCCCTGACGGAAAAGGAGTACTTCACCGGTGGCTGCACGGCACTGCTGGATGCCGTGGGCGGCGCCATCCGCCACATCGGCAACGTCCACAAGTACGCCCGCCGGGAGGACGTGCCGGAAAAGACGATGTTCATCATCACCACCGACGGCTACGAAAACGCCAGCCGCCGCTATGATTATGATCGGGTGCGCCGCATGATCGAACGGCAGAAGGAGAAGTACGGCTGGGAGTTTTTGTTCCTCGGCGCAAACATCGATGCGGCAAAGGAGGCGGCACGCTTCGGTATCGGTGCGGACCGCTCGGTGAACTACAAGTGCGACGAGGCGGGCACGGCCCTCAATTACGAGGTCATCAGCGAGGCGGTGTGCAGCGTCCGTGCCGCCCGCCCCCTCCGTGCCGACTGGAAGCGCCGCATCGACGAGGACGTGCAGAAAAGAGGGCGGTAAGCGTATGCAAAGCGCTTTTGGGCGACATCGCGGGCAGTCCCTGCGGGTTCCATCAAAAAGCCGCCGCCGAAAATCCCATCAAGCGCCCTCCGATGATGCGTAACGGCAAAAAAGCAAAGGGGTATCTGCCTTAACGGCAGGTGCCCCTTTTGCCGGCAGCCCTTGTCCGGCAGCTGCCGTATTATTTGCTTCGTCAAGCCTGTTTTACGGGCAGCCGCCTGCGGGGCGCCGTTTTCTTTGCCAAATCCCGATTTTCCCCCTTTTCCCTTGACAAACCCCCGCCCCCTGCGGTAAAATAATCGGGATAACAAAAACGCTGTGAAGCGGAGGAGTACCCGTCCCCCCGACCCCCAGAGAGCAGCCGACCGGTGAAAAGGCTGCGGCGGAAAACGGAGAAAGTCGCCGCCGAGCGGTGCCGCCGAATGTCCCTGCGACGGTAAGCGGCAACGGCCTTCCCCGTTACGGAAAAAGAGTGCGTGCCTTCGGGTACGAAATCAGGTGGTACCGCGCCATGCTGCGTCCTGCTGTTTTCCTTCGGGAAAACCGGCGGGCTTTTTTATTTCCCGGCATGGCAGCTGCGGCGGTGTAAATCGGCGCTGGCTGTGTCCGTTCCCTTGCCAGGCGTAAGCCCGTCTTCGCCGGGCGTCAGCCTGCCGGCGGTCCGTCCTTGCCATCATCCGATTTCCCCACGCCGCCCGCACCACCCACAAAAAAAGGAGGAACCCCCCAATGGCAAAACAACTGGAAAAGGTCTATGACCCCAAGCAGGTCGAGGACCGCACCTATGCGTTCTGGCTGGAGAAAAACTACTTCCACGCCGATGCCGAAAGCGAAAAGCCGCCCTATACCATCGTCATCCCGCCCCCCAATATCACCGGCCAGCTGCATATGGGCCACGCACTGGATAACACCCTGCAGGACGTCCTCATCCGCTGGCGGCGGATGCAGGGCTATGAGGCTCTGTGGCTGCCCGGCACCGACCACGCCTCCATCGCCACCGAGGCCAAGATCGTCGAGGCCATGCGGGCGGAGGGCGTCACCAAGGAGCAGATCGGCCGGGAGGGCTTTCTGGAGCGTGCCTGGGAATGGCGGCGCCAGTACGGCGGGCGCATCGTCAGCCAGCTCAAAAAATTAGGCTCCAGCTGCGACTGGGAACGGGAACGCTTCACCCTCGATGAGGGCTGCTCCCGTGCGGTGCAGCTGGTGTTCCAGCGCCTCTACGATCAGGGGCTCATCTACCGGGGCAACCGCATGGTCAACTGGTGCCCCACCTGCAATACCTCCATCAGCGATGCCGAGGTGGAATATGAGGAGCAGGACGGCCACTTCTGGCACCTGCTTTACACCGTAAAGGAAACGGGCGAGCAGCTGGAGCTGGCCACCACCCGCCCCGAAACGATGCTGGGCGATACCGCCGTCGCCATCAACGGCGATGACCCCCGCTATGCCCACCTGCACGGCTGCCATGTCATCCTGCCGCTGCTCAATAAGGAGATCCCCATCGTCTGCGATGAGCACGCCGATATGGAAAAGGGCACCGGCGTCGTAAAGATCACCCCCGCCCACGACCCCAATGACTTTGAGGTGGGCGAGCGCCACGACCTGCCCCGTGTCCGGGTCTTCACCTACGATGGCCGCATGACCGGCCCCGAGGACAAGGCCGCCGCCGATGAGCTGTTCCGCACCGGCAAGGCTGCCGCCGGCGAGCCGGAGGTGCTGGACTGCGGCAAGTACGCCGGCATGACCACCCGGGAGGCCCGCAAGGCCATCCTTGAGGACCTGGAAGCCTGCGGCGCCCTCAAATCGGTGGAGCCGCTGCGCCACGATGTAGGCACCTGCTACCGCTGCCACCACACCATCGAGCCGATGGTCTCCAAGCAGTGGTTCGTTTCGATGAAGCCGCTGGCCGAGCCGGCCATTCGCGCCGTGCGGGATAAGGAGATCCGCTTTGTCCCCGAGCGCTTTGATAAAAACTACTTCCACTGGATGGAGAACATCCGGGACTGGTGCATCAGCCGCCAGCTGTGGTGGGGCCACCGCATCCCCGCCTACTACTGCGATGACTGCGGCGAAACGGTGGTCACCATTCAGGGCATCGAAACCTGCCCCAAGTGCGGCGGCCACATGACGCAGGACCCCGATACGCTGGATACCTGGTTCTCCAGTGCGCTGTGGCCCTTCTCCACCCTCGGCTGGCCGGATGATACCCCCGAGATGCGCAAATTCTACCCCACCTCCACCCTTGTCACCGGCTATGATATTATCACCTTCTGGGTCTCCCGCATGATCTTCTCCGGGCTGGAATACACCGGCAAAAAGCCGTTCGATACCGTCCTCATTCACGGTCTGGTGCGGGATGCACAGGGCCGCAAGATGAGTAAATCCCTCGGCAACGGCGTAGACCCGCTGGAGGTCATCGACCAGTACGGCGCGGACGCCCTGCGTTTCATGCTGGTGACCGGCAACAGTCCCGGCAATGATACCCGCTATATGGATGAAAAGGTCAAGGCCGCCCGCAACTTCGCCAATAAGATCTGGAACGCCACCCGCTTCATCCAAATGAACCTCACCGATGAGATCACAAGGATCGAGCTGCCCGAAGCGCTTGCCACCGAGGACAAGTGGGTGCTCACCCTCTACAATGACCTCGTCCGGGAGGTGACCGACAACCTCGAAAAATTCGAGCTGGGCGTTGCCTCCGCAAAGCTCTACGATTTCATCTGGGATATCCTCTGCGACTGGTACATCGAGCTGGTGAAGAGCCGCCTGCAGGCGGGCGGCGAAACCGCCCTCAATGCCCAAAAGGTACTGGTGTATGTCATGGCCAATACCCTCAAGCTGCTGCACCCCTTCATGCCCTTCATCACCGAGGAGATCTGGCAGAGCCTGCCCCACGAGGGCGAGGCCGAGGCCGTTATGATCTCCCGCTGGCCCACCTGGGATGAGGCGCTCTGCTTCCGCAAGGAGGAGGCCGACTTCCAGAAGATCATCGATATCATCCGGGCCATCCGCAACCAGCGCACCGAAATGAACATCCCGCCCTCCAAAAAGGCCAAGGTCTACATCGAGACCGCCGAAGCCACCGTCTTTACCGATGGCATCCCCTTCCTGCAGCGCCTTGCCTCCGCCTCGGAGGTCGAGGTGGGTGAAAGGTTCGAGCTGCCCGGCGCCGTTCAGATCATCACCCATGCCGCCCGTGCCCTCATCCCGATGGACGAGCTGATCGACCGGGAAAAGGAGCTGGCGCGCCTGGAAAAGGAACGCGAAAAGTGCCAGAGCGACATTGATTTCATCGGCCGCAAGCTGGATAACCCCGGCTTTGTCGCCAAGGCCCCTGCCCAGCTCATCGAAGCCGAGCGTGCCAAGCTGGCCCAGCACAAGGATCGCATGGAGAAGATCCTCGAGTCCATCGCCGCCATGCAAAAATAATCGGATTTTCCTGCACCGTACCCCCGTGGTGCGGTGCAGCGTCTGCCCAAGCCGGTGCAGGGGACAGGGGCGGGCCGCAGGCCCGGCGGCTCCGCCGCCGAAACGGGCTGCGCCCGTTTGCCCGCCGCCTGCGGCGGCGGGCGGCCTGCGGCCGCCATCCTCTGCCCCACCCCACTCCCTGCATAAACCAGGGCTCCGCGCCCGCAGGGCAAACCGTCCTGCGGACGGTTTCGGCGGCCTCCGGCCGCCGGCCCCGGCTTCGCCGGGGCGCCCTGCGGGCGCCCCTCCCCCTGCACCAACTCTCCCTGCGGGCGCCCCTCCCCCTGTACCAACTCTCCCTGCGGGCGCCCCTCCCCCTGCACCAATTCTCCCCTATAACACCCCCTACACCTACTCCCCGCCACCCCCAAAGGAGGTCCCACGATGAATTATACCGAAACACTTTCCTGGATCCACGGCACCGAACGCTTCGGCAGCCGCCTGGGACTGGGCCGCATGGGCCGCCTGCTGCACCGCATGGGCGACCCCCACCTCAAGGTGCCCTTTATCCACGTCGCCGGCACCAACGGCAAGGGCAGTACCACCACCCTCATCGCCTCGGCGCTCACCGCCGGCGGCTTCAAAACCGGCAAATTCATCTCCCCCTACATCCTGGAATTCCGGGAGCGGATGCAGATCGACGGCCAAATGATCCCCGAGGAAACGCTGGCGGAGCTTGCCACCCGGCTGCGCCCCATCGCCGAAGAATTCAAGGCAGCGGGTGACCCCGTCACCGAGTTCGAGCTGGTCACGGTGCTGGGGCTCTGCTGGTTCGCCGAGCAAAACTGCGATATCGCCGTGCTGGAGGTGGGACTGGGCGGCCGGCTGGACGCCACCAATATCATCCCGCCGCCCGTGGTCGCCGTCATCACCCGCATCGATTATGACCACACCGCCATTTTAGGCGATACCCTCTCCGCCATCGCCGGGGAAAAATGCGGCATCGTGAAGCGGGGCAGCACCGTCATCTCCTACCCCGACCAGGCCGGGGAAGCGCTTGCGGTCATCCACCGCCGCACCGAAGAGGAAAACGACCCCCTGCTCCTGCCCGACCTTTCGCAGCTCACCGTCCTTTCCTCCGGGCTTTGCGGCAGCCGCTTTTGCTACCGCGGCGAAGAATATTCCATCCCGCTGCCCGGCCCCCACCAGGTCCTGAATGCCGTCACCGCGCTGGAGGCGCTGAAGGCGCTTTGCGATACCCGGTTTGCCGTTTCCCCGCAGGAGATCGCCGCAGGCTTTGCCGCTGCCCGGTTCCCCGCCCGGCTGGAGCTGCTGCGGCAGTCCCCCCCGGTGCTGCTGGACGGCGCCCACAACCCCAACGGTGGCCGCGCCCTCTGCGATGCCGTCAAGTCGCTGGGCCTGCACGACCTCACCGCCGTTGTGGGGATGCTGCGGGATAAAGACTGCCTGCCGGTGCTGCAAATGATGGCTCCCTACTGCGCCCGGATGATCGTGGCCACGGTGCCCAACCCCCGCAGTTACCCCGCGGAGGAATTTGCCGGGCTGGCCCGCAGCGTCTGCCCCCGTGTCACCGTCTGCCCCGACTGCCAGGAGGCCGCCCGTCTGGCGCTGGCCGAGGGCGGAAACGGGGTGCTGGTATTCGGCTCGCTGTATCTGGCCTCTGCCGTCCGCCCGGTGATGCTGGCCGAAACCGAAAAAAAATAACGCAGCTCCCACCGTTTGACAGAATATTCCCGGTCAAGCTCCTATCCTTGTGGATGGGAGCTTTTTCTTTTTCCCTGCGCCCCCATCCGCCTTGCGGTGCCCGAAAAAATCTTCGCACTATTCGTTCGCTCGATTTTTTCGACCGCTACGGATTCTCCGCCTCGCTTCATCCGCCACCGGCGGCGCTCGGCTCCGAATCCCCATCCCCCGCGACCCGTTAGGTAATAGTGGGATATCGCCTTACGGCGGCGCAAGCCTTATAAAAGACTTAATTTGTACGCCTACCCGGCGGGGTGGCACTTTTGACTCGCCAAAAGTGCCCAAAAGCGACTTGGGGTAAACCCCAAGACCCCAACGCACCGGAACGCCCGCCCGGAAAACCAAAGGGCGGTTTCCCGGAGCGTGGGCTAAACGGTGCTTATAAGGTGCCGCAGGCGCATCTGCCCCCTCCCA